>JBBQMM010000630.1:0-1508 GCA_038328935.1 Burkholderiales bacterium | reverse complement strand
GCATGGGGGTCCGGTCATCGAGGGCGCGGCGGGCTTGCAGCCGCCAGCGCCCGGTGCACAGCACGCAGCCGTCAGGTGCGGGGCTTTTCCAGGCCGTCGCGTTCCTGGCGGTGGCGCTGCATCAACTCGCTGCGCTGCTTCATGCGCTCGTTCAGCGTTGCTCGCTGCTCAGGGGTCAGCACGCGGCTGATGTCCAGCTTCAATTGCAGCATGCGCTTGCTGGCCTGCTCGTGCAGGGCCATTCTCTGCTGGCGCAGCGTCTCGGCCGTGCGTGCGTCCACCGTGGACTGTGCAAACAAGGCCCGGTCCTGCTCTTGCAGCCTGCGCCCCGCTTCGCGCTGGGCCGCCCTATCTGTGCGCGCGGCTTCGGTGATCTGCTTGACCTGGGCGCGTTGGTCGGGCGTGGCTTTCACCTCGTCGAGCAGCCGCTCCATGTGGCGGGGCGAGCCAGCACCCATTTCGTGGCCGCCAGGGCCGCCATGCGCCCCAAACGGCGCCGCCCATGCAAGTTGCGACAAGCTCGCACCCAGCGTCAGCGCTGTCACTGCCAACACTGTGCGCCACGCGGAGCGCTGCGGATTCAATCGGGTATTGAGGTTCATTCAGCACTCCTGAAGGCTGTGGTTGTCGACAAGACCGATGGTGCCGGGCCGCGGTCTCGGACTTGTGCTTGGCGGGTAAAGAACTGTTGCACCTGCGATGACGGGCAGCGCGTGCCCGGCCAGCGCACCCAGGCGCCGCGCCGCCGCTCAGGGTGGCGCCGCAGCCTCGACGCGAACCAGGCGCCGCTGAACCTGGAACACGGGGTTGGCACTGCGCAGGTCCAGCCGCAACAGCACGCCGCTGGTACGGTCGATCACCAGAGCGCCATCGACGCGGGTGTAGGCCTCATCGCCTGGGGCGTCACCAAAGAGTTCCACCACGACCACGTCGAAGCGACGGCCAGCCACCGTTTGCGGCCCCACGGCCACCACCTGGCCGCGCATGCGCGCCCTGGAAAAGGGGTCGCCCACCAGCACGATGTCGCCTGCGGTCACTTGCCCGAGCTTCAAATCGCTGCGCAACAGATGCGGCCAACTCATGGCGCCCACCGGAGCCTGCACGACATTGCCGGCACGGTCCTGCACCCAGCTGCCCTGCAGCTGCGCTGCCGCGGTGGCCGGTGCGGTCGACGCGGCTGTGGCGGCTGTGGCGGCTGTTGCGGCTGTGGCGGCTGTGGCGGCTTTCGTGGCTGTTGCGGCCGGTGCGGCCGGTGCGGCTGGTGCAGCGGAAGCGGCTTCGAACTGATAGACGAACTCTGTGCGGCGCAGCTCAGCCACGCGCAGAACTTCTTGTGTGAGCGGGCCACGCGCCCGGGCGCGAACCTCGTACACCAGGCGTTCACCCAGCGCCACCGGCAGCTGCGCAGCCCGCGCAGCGTCAAGGGTGGCTGAGGCGGGGGCACAGCCCTGCCGCTCGGCGGCCACCAGCAGGGCTTCATAGCGGCCCTTGAAGCGGGCCAATTCGTC
>JBBQMM010000629.1:0-1526 GCA_038328935.1 Burkholderiales bacterium | reverse complement strand
CATCAACTCGCTGCACCTCACCGACGTCGACATCGGCTACTTCAACCCCGACATGCGCCTGACGCCGCCGCTGCGCCAGGGCGCCGACCGCGACGCGCTGCGTGCGGCGCTGGCCGACGGCACCCTCGATGCACTGGTGTCCGACCACAACCCGGTGGCCGACGACATGAAGAACCTGCCCTTCGGCGAGGCCGAGCCGGGGGCCACCGGGCTGGACCTTCTGCTCAGCCTGGCGCTGCGTTGGGGCGCCGATCTCGGGTTGCCGCTGCACCAGTCGCTGGCCGTCGTCACCCACGGCCCGGCGCGTGTGCTGGGCAGCCGGCTGGGTGCGCTGGAAGGCAGCGCGGGCCGGCTGGTCGAAGGTGCGATGGCCGACCTGTGTCTGTTCGATCCGGCGGTGGACTGGACGGTGACGCCCGGGCAACTGGCCAGCCAGGGCAAACACACGCCGTTCGCCTATGCCGGCACCGGCATGGCGTTGTCGGGGCGCGTGCGCTGCACCATCGTGGCCGGCACGCTGGCCTACCGGGCCGCTGACCAGGTGCCAGCTACCGTGCACGCCCGGGTTTGATGCGCCAGTCTGCTTGATGCGCAAGCCCGCCTGATGCGCAAGCCCGCGTGATGCGCAAGCCCGCCTGATGCGCACGCTTCGGGGCCTGACGCGGCTGCTGCGCGCCGTGACCCACGTGCTGCACGGCATGCTGGTGATGACGCGGTTCCCGGCGCTGACGGCCGCGCAGCGGCAGGAACGCATACGCTGGTGGTCATCGGGTCTGCTGCGCAGCCTGGGGCTGACGCTGCAGGTCAGCGGCGTGCCGCGCCCTGGCGCCACGCTGGTGGTGGCCAACCACGTTTCGTGGCTGGACATCGCGGCCATCCACAGCGCAGCGCCGCACGCGCGTTTCGTCTCCAAGTCCGACGTGCTGGCCTGGCCCCTGCTGGGCTGGTTGATCAAGGGTGCGGGCACGCTGTTCATCGAGCGCGAGCGCAAGCGCGATGCCGTGCGCGTGGTACACGCCATGGCCCAGGCGCTGCAGGGCGGCGAAACGGTGGCCGTGTTCCCGGAGGGCACCACCGGGCTGGGCGCGGAATTGCTGCCGTTTCATGCCAATCTGCTGCAGGCAGCGGTGGCCACGGGAACACCCATCCAACCCGTGGTGCTGCGGTTTTTCGACAACCAGACTCCTTTCAGTCTGGCCGTTTCCTTCATCGGCGACACCACGCTGATGCAGAGCGTCTGGGCCGTGGCCTGCGCCCAGGGGCTGCAAGTGCAGGTGCAACTGTTGACGCCGGTGGGCACGCGCCATGCCGACCGGCGCGCGCTGGCCGAGCATCTGCGCACCTTGATGGCCGAGCAGTTGGCCGAGCAGGTGGCTGAGCAGGCGGCTGAAGCGGGCCACTGACCGCAACTGTGGCCCACGTGGGCCACAGACCACCGCCGCGGGCGGCGGCCGCCGAGCAGGTTCATCGCCTCCGCGTGCCGCGCCTGGGCCGCGCCGAATTTGAGTCGGGCTGGTCAGACGATC
>JBBQMM010000628.1:0-1533 GCA_038328935.1 Burkholderiales bacterium | reverse complement strand
GATGCGGCCGAACATGTCGCCCGACGCGCGGCGCAATTCTTCGGTGTCGAAGGCGCGAAGAAGGTCTTCAAGCAAGCGGGCGTCGAACTGGTCGTACTCCTTGGGCAACTGGTTCAGCAGCGGCTCGAATTCGGCCTCGATAGCGTTCATGGCGCCCACCAGGGCCTGGCCGATGCTGGGGCTGCTGGCCAGCATCATCAGGTGCGTGTAGTGCGCTTGCGGCGGCAGCATCAGCGCGCGGCGGCGCTTGAAGTCGGCCTGCTTCAGCGGCCGCTTGGGCATGCGGCCGGCTTCCTGGTCGGCCTGGATGGCGGCCAGCGCTGCGTCGTAGCGGTTGCTGGCCTGGCGCAGAAAGATCACGCCCAGGACGGGCATGCAGTACTCGCTGCTGGTCAACTTGGAATTGGCGCGCAGCTGGTCGGCGGCCTCCCACAGGCTGGCTTCGATCTTGTTGAGTTCGGACAGGGCAGTGCTGCTCATCGGCGGGTCTCTGGGGGTCTGCGCTTATTCTCGTTGACCGTGCAGGAGGGCCTGGCGTCATGCGTCGCCCAGTTTCCCTGTCTTGGCCTGGCTGGTGAGCTTGGGGTCGCCTGCCCACAGCGCGGCATCGCCGACGCCAAACAGTGGCACACGGTCGAAGGGATGCTTGTCGGTCATCCAGAGCACCGGCAGTTCGTGCCGCCAGCGGGCGCCGGTCAGGTCAGCGAATTGATCTGCCTGCGCCCGGGTCTCGAAGGATCGGCAGACCGGAACCCCGGCCTTGCTGAGCACCTGCCACCTTTGCCCGGCCGCCGGCCGCACGCGGCGTCGAAGCAGCCCGGCCGTTGAAACATCAAGAGGCAGCAGGCGCGCCAGCTTGGCGGCTGCTTCAGGCAGGGCGCGTCGGTACACCTCGGTGGGTGGGTTATGCCCATGCCAGCGACGAAGATGCAGCTCAGGGGTGCTCCAGGCCACCCCTGCAATCCCTTGCCGCGCAGCCCACCACAGCGCGAACTTCATGGCCAACAGCGGCCAGTCGCGCGCGAACGGCACCCCCTGGGGCGGTGCGCCTTCGTCGTCACCCTTTGGTTGCTCTTTGGTTGCCAGCATCGCGTGCCAGTCGCTCTGCACCTCGTCTAGGAAGAGCACGCGGCGGCCGTCGTGGGCGTCGCAGACGTTCGTCCGCAGGTGTACCAGCAGGTTGTGCACACCGGGAAAGTGCACGCGGCTGCTGAAACTGCCGGGCCAAGCGGGCAGCGTTACCAGCAGTTCGGAATAGGCGCCCAGGCCTTGCAGGCTGAAGCGTTCCCAGCGTGGCGTGTGACGCGCCTTCGCGGACCGTGTGAACTGACGCTGCATTCGCAGTGCGGCGTGCGCCATCGCTTCGCGGACGGTGTTGAAGCCGTGGGCGGGTTGGTCGGTGGAGCGCGCGCCGTGCGGGTCCAGCACCAGCCACGAACGCGCCTCACGTTGGACGAACAAGTCGCTGTGCCGCGCCAGCGCAATCGACCAGCCCAGAGAGCGGTGGCGGTATCTCACGACGTACCTTGATTC
>JBBQMM010000627.1:0-1557 GCA_038328935.1 Burkholderiales bacterium | reverse complement strand
TCTCCCTTAAAGGGAGAGGGAGCAATTTGTCGGCCAGCCACATTGAGGGGTGAGGGAGCAAATGAACGGCCCTCCACCTCAAAGGGAGAGAGAGCAATTTGTCAGCCCTCACCGCTTAAAGAAAGAGGGCGCCATTTGTCAACCCCCTGCGCTCCAGGGTGAGGCAGCAGCCTCTACCCTTTCCACCACAGCCAGGCCGCGCCGCGGGCGCCCGAGGCGTCGCCGTGCTTGGCTGGTTCAAGCCGCGTGCGCACGGGCTCTTTCACACCGCCGCTGAAGACCCACTGCCCCCACAGCTCAGGCACGCGGTGGTACAGGTGTGGCAACAGCGACAAGCCGCCGCCGAGCACGATGACGTCAGGGTCCAGCAGGTTGATGACGCTGGCCAGAGAACGCGCCAGACGGTGCGTGTGGCGGTCCATCGTGGCCATGCAGTGGGGGTCGCCGGCGCTGGCGCGCGCGGCAATCTGTTCGCCGCTCAACTGTTGCTGGTAGACCCATTCGTGGTCGCGCGCGATGCCGGAGCCGCTGAGCAGCGTCTCGATGCAGCCGCGCTGGCCGCAGTAACACTCGAAGTCGGGGTCGTCGCTGGGGCGGCCCGATGTTGCAGAGTACGGCACCGGGTTGTGCCCCCACTCGCCAGCCAGCCCATTGGGGCCCTGCAGCACCCGCCCGTGCACGGCGATGCCGGCGCCGGTGCCGGTGCCCAGGATGACGGCAAACACCACGTCGGCGCCCGCGCCGGCGCCGTCGGTGGCTTCTGAAAGTGCCAGGCAGTTGGCGTCGTTGGCAAGCCGTATCGGTTGCCCGATGGCGACCTGCAGGTCGTAGCGCAGCGGCCTGCCGTTCAGACAGCTGGAGTTGCAGTTCTTCATCAGCCCCGATGCCGTCTCGGTGCCGGGCGTGCCCACGCCCACCGTGAAGGTCTGGTCGCCGGCGACCACGCGGGCGGCCTCCACCAGCGCAGTGGCGGCCTGCAAGGTGGACGCGTAGTCGCCGCTGGGCGTGCGCACGCGGCGTCGCCACAGCTCGGTGCCGTCCATCGCCAGCAGCCGCGCCTCGATCTTGGTGCCGCCCAGGTCGATGCCCAGTGCGGGTAGCGTGGTGGCGTTCAGGCTGGGTTCAACGGTGGGGCCGCTGCATGGCGGCCAGCTGCCGGTTCACAGTGCTTTAGTGCGCAGCTGCAGCCAGGCCAGCGCGGCGCCACTGAGCAGCGGCGTCAGGCGTGTGCGCACGGTGGCGTGGTAGTCGTTGAGCCAGGCGATCTCGTCGGCGCGCATCAGGCTGCGGTCGATGCAGCGTGTGTCGATGGGGCACAGCGTCAGCGTCTCGAATTCCAGGAACTCGGCAAAGGTGCTGCCCTCCGGCGTGCGGGCAGGTACGTTGAGCACCAGGTTCTCGATGCGCACGCCCCACTGCCCGGCGCGGTACACGCCGGGCTCGATGCTGGTGATCATGCCGGGCTGCATGGCCATGTGGGCGTCGGGCACGGCCTTGCTGATGCTCTGCGGGCCTTCGTGCACGTTCAGGAAGTAGCCCACGCCGTGGCCGGTGCCG
>JBBQMM010000626.1:0-1562 GCA_038328935.1 Burkholderiales bacterium | reverse complement strand
TCTTCCACTTCGACCCCATCTCGCCCTTCGTTCATCTGGCCTTCCATCGCCTGCCGGAGGAACTGCAGGGCTGCAGCTACGAGGTCGAGTACCGGCCGGTGCTGTTTGCCGGCTTGCTCAAGCACTGGGGCCACAAAGGCCCAGCCGAAATCGAGCCCAAACGGGCTTGGACGTTTCGCCATGTGCATTGGCTGGCGCAGCATCATGGCATCGTCATGCAGACGCCGTTGCAGCATCCCTTCAACCCGCTGCCGCTGCTGCGCCTGGCGCTCGCCGCCGGGCCCAACCGCCGCGTGGTGCAAGCCGTGCTGGCGCACGTGTGGCACGGCGGTGGTGATGCCAACGACCCGACGCGCCTGGCGGCATTGCGTGCACAGCTTGCACCGGCGCGCGACCCCGATGGCGACGAGGTGAAGGCCGAGCTGCGCGCGCTGACCGGGCAAGCCGTGGCCGATGGCCTGTTTGGCGTGCCCACGCTCAGCCTGCAGGGGCGTCACTTCTGGGGCCTGGACGCGCTGCCGATGCTGCGCGATGCGATGCAGGGCGGCCCGTGGTTCGACGGCACGGGCTGGGCCGATGCCGCGCTGCCGCGCCATGGCGTTGTGAGGAGCTGACCGATGCGTAGCCACTTTCATCCAGCGCAGCTTGCGACAGGGCAGTCGGGCATCCACGACTTCTTTGCCAGGCTGGCAGCCCAGCAGCGTTGACGGCATGACACCGCACAGCACCGACAGCCGCTACGCCTGGATGCGGCTTTTGTGCACGCTGGCGCTGATGACCATCGGCTCCAGCGCCATGTACGTGGTGGCGGTGGTGTTGCCGGCGGTGCAGGCCGAATTCGGTACCAGCCGCTCCGACGCCTCGCTGCCCTACACGCTGATGATGGTGGGCTTCGGACTGGGCGGCATCTGGATGGGCAAGCTGGCCGACCGCCGCGGCGTGGTGTGGCCCTTGATGATCGGTGCTGCCGGCCTCGGGCTGGGCTTTGCCGCCGCTGCGGCTTCGACCAGCATCATGTGGTTTGCGTTGGCGCACGGTGTGTTGCTGGGCCTGTTCGGCAGCTCCACCACCTTTGCGCCGCTGGTGGCCGACACGTCGTTGTGGTTCGCGCGCCGGCGCGGCATTGCGGTGGCCATTTGTGCCAGTGGCAACTATCTGGCCGGCGCACTGTGGCCACCGCTGGTGCAGCAAGTGGTGCAAAGCCACGGCTGGCGCACGGCTTACGCGGCGCTGGCGGTGTTCTGCGTCGTCACCATTCCGCTGCTGGCCTGGTTCATGCGGCCCCGCCCGCCCGCGGCCCAGCCCGCGGCGGCTGGCACGCGAGGCGCCGCCGTCACACCCTCGGATCGCCCCTTCGGCTTGAGCATGAATGCCGCGCAGACGCTGCTGTGCATGGCCGGCGTGGCCTGCTGCGTGGCCATGGCGATGCCGCAGGTGCACATCGTGGCCTATTGCGGCGACCTGGGCTACGGCGCGGCGCGGGGCGCCGAAATGTTGTCGCTGATGCTGGCCTGCGGCATCGTCAGCCGCATCGTGTCAGGCCTGATCTGCGACCGCATCGG
>JBBQMM010000625.1:0-1564 GCA_038328935.1 Burkholderiales bacterium | reverse complement strand
CAAGCCACGTTGACGCTGCAAGACTCAGCGCCCGGTACTCGCTGCACCTTGCGTCTGCCAGTGACCGCCGCTGAACCGATCCAGATTGCCGCCAAGGTATCGACATGACCACCGCCCTGATCGCCGACGACGAACCCCATCCGGCCCGTGCCCTGGCCACTGCCCTGGCGCAACTGGGGCCCGAACTGGTTGTGCTGCCTGTTGCACGCAACGGCGTGGAGGCGGCCGAACGCATCGCCGTTCTCGAACCCGAGCTGGCTTGTTTGGACATCCAGATGCCCGGCCTGACCGGTCTGGAAGTGGCCCAAGGCATCGAGGGCCGAACGCGCGTGGTCTTCGTGACCGCATACGACGACTACGCGGTGCAGGCGTTTGACCAAGCGGCCGTGGACTGCGTGCTCAAGCCCATCAACACCGAGCGTTTGGCCAAAACCGTGCAGCGCGCGCAGCGCGCCATTGCGGCCAACTCGGCCAACCCCGAGCCTGAAGCTGACGCCCGGCTGTTGGCGGCGCTGCAACGTCTGCTGCCGGGCGCCGCGGCGCCAGCCACCCCACCCGAGCGCCTGCGCTGGGTGCGTGCGGGCAGCGGTGAGGTGACGCACCAGGTGAACGTGGCTGACGTGCTGTTCTTTCGCGCATACGACAAATACACCTGCGTGCAAACAGCCAGCGCTGAACACCTGATCCGCACACCGATTGCCGAACTCGCCGCCGCGCTGGACCCCGCCGTGTTTATGCAAATGCACCGCAGCACCATCGTCAACCTGCAGCACCTGACGGGCACAAGGCGCGACGAGACCAGCCGTTTGTATCTGCGCGTCAAGGGCCACGCCGCCGAGTTGCCGGTGAGCCGCGCCTACGTGCACCTGTTCAAGGCGATGTAGCGGCGCCAGAGTCCGCAGCGTCAAAAAGGAACAGTGTGCCAAGTGCGGGCGCCGCTGCAGCGGTGCCGTTCTTGACGATACCCACCACGCCGGTCTTGCCCTGGCCGCGATGCACCGCGTCGATCAATCAGCTTATGCCGTTCTGCTGAGGCCCAGGAACAGCTGTCGATTGGCCTGCTGCCGGTGCAGGAAACCGTCGACGAACTCGGGCGGCACCTGTGGCAGGGCACGCTGCTGCACCCAGGCGACACCGGCATGCAGCGCCGCAGTGGCCTCTATGTCGCGGCCGGCCGCAGCCAGGGCCTTCCAGGCATGCAGGTAGGCCTCGCCGCGGTACATGGCCTCGGGTGCGTGGTCCTGTGTCAACAGGCGGAGCACCCGAGCCGCGGCTGTGCAGGCGTCGTCATGGCGGCCCAGGCTGGTCGCGGCGCGCAGATGCCACACCAGCGCCGCCGCCTCGGCGCCGGTGCGCTCGTGCCGGCACACCTGGCGTGCGAGCAGCCGGCCTGCCTCAAAGGCCTGTTCAGCCGGCGCCGCGCGCAAGGCGGCCACGCGCGTGGCCAACGCTGCGCCCAGGTCGCCCGGCATCGCGGCGCAGGCCTCGTCGGCGACAGTCGCAGACGGTACCTGGCCCAGCGCCTGCGCCTGCTCCAGCATCAGCAGGCGGCGCAGCGCCTGCA
>JBBQMM010000624.1:0-1602 GCA_038328935.1 Burkholderiales bacterium | reverse complement strand
AGCCCCGGCGCCCCCACCGCGGCTCAGCGGCTGGGTCGAAGTGGAAGCTCAGCCGCTGGAGGTGCAGCCGCTGACCGGTGGCAGCACCGCGGCGCAGTGCCCGGCGGGCAAGGTCGTGGCCGGCTTTACCAGTGCGCGCGGCAACCAATACGGCATGGGCGATCACCACATCGAAAGCGCGCCGCTGGCTGACGGTTCGGCGTTTCGGTTTTCAGCGTTTGCCGGCAATGCACTGCCGCTACTGAAAGTGCGGATTACCGGCCGTGTGGCCTGCATCGACCGGCCCGAGGGCTACCAGATCATCGAAAGGTCGCAGCCCACCGTGGCCGGACAGGAACTCGTGCTGGAAGCGGCCTGCCCCTCGGGCAAGCTGCTGATCGGCGGCGGCTCCAGCACCGACCGGCGCGTCTTCACCGCGAGCAGCGCGCCGCACGCCGGCGGCGGCGCCTGGCAAGCCCGTTTCCGCAACGAGACCCTGATCTCCAGCGGCTTGCAGGACACGCGCGTTTTCGCCGTGTGCGCAAGCGACCGGCTGGCCGCCACGGTGCAAGTGGTGAGTTCAGCACCGTTGCGCCTGGGAGCCGGCGGTGTGCAGCCGCGCATGGAACTGCAATGCCCCAGTGGCAAGCGCGGCCTGGCGGCGGGCATGTTCAGCAGCATCAGTTCGGTCGAGTACGGCGGCCCCTGGTACTTCGACAGACCGAATCCGCCCGCGCACAACCTTGTACAGGCGTGGGTCGGGTCCATCTCCAGCCGCGCATCGCTGTTCTCCGGCGCCGGCGCCGACGTCGGATTGCGGGCCATCTGCGCCGACATCAGCTGAACTTCAACCAACCGCAACGCAAGAGGACATCATGCACACACTGCTTCGAATGACGGCAAAGGCCATCGGGCGGCTGGCGCTGGCGCTGACGTTAGGCTTGGGCCCGATGAGCCTGGCCTGGGCGCAGGCCCCGGCCAACATCAGCGCGCTGTGGAAGATCAACGGCAACGGCTACGAGGGCGACCTGCAGTTGCGGCAAGCCAGCGATGGCCGGTTGAGCGGCACGATGTACG
Organism: Burkholderiales bacterium; assembly: GCA_038328935.1. GTDB lineage: Bacteria > Pseudomonadota > Gammaproteobacteria > Burkholderiales > Burkholderiaceae_C > Rubrivivax. Next base: position 546 of record JBBQMM010000624.1, on the reverse strand, counting down.
GCCAGCCGGTGGAGGGCTACTACGCACCGGGCGCCGGCACCGTGGTGCTGCTGCGGCTGCAGGGCAGCAAGCCGTTCCAGATGTTCACCGGCACGGCGTCGCCGCAGGGCCTGCGGGGTGACTTCTTTCCGCTCGGCCCGGAGGGTGGCGCCACGCCGGGCCGCGTGCGTTACGACTGGTCCGCAACCCTGGCACCGGCCAACATCGGCCCGGCGCCAGTGCGCCCCGGCGTGGCCTTGTTGCCGGCGCTGCCGCCTGCGCCGACGCCCACACCGACGCCATCTCCCACACCATCACCGACACCAACGCCAGCAGGCCCGAATGCGCCAGCACCGGCCTTCACCGGTTGGGTGCTCGCGCGTGCCCTGGTGGTGACCATCGGCCCTTTGACCGAAGGCAGCGCCATTGCGGCATGCCCCGCCGGCAAGGTGGTCACGGCTGCCACCTACTCCGGCAACTCGCTGGGCGCCGGCGTGTATGTGACTGAGCGCGCGCCGCGGCCCGACGGCAGCGGCGCGCGATTAAACCCCATTCATTGGGACCAGC
>JBBQMM010000623.1:0-1619 GCA_038328935.1 Burkholderiales bacterium | reverse complement strand
GGTGTCGCCCACCGGAGCGCCTGGCTTGCTGGTGGCGCCGCAGAACCAGTCTGAAGCCTCGTCACTGGCCAGCTCTGCGGGCAGCGACAAGGCATAGCCGTCGCCGGCCAGTGGCAGCTTCAGGCGCGGGCCGGCTGCCGCTTGCACCTGCGTCACCTGCCCCCGGGTGTGGGCCAGGGGCCAAGCCGGATGGCCGAGCGGTTGCAGCAGGCGTGTGCAGGATTGCGCGTTCGCCAACACCAGCACCCGACCCTGCGCAAGCATCCCGTGGTCGGCGCCCAGCGCCTGCCAGATGCGGCCGCTGCGCTGCAGTATGGCGACGCCGCTGTTCGGTTTCAGCTGCACGCCCGGCGTCGACAGCGCATGGTGCACCCAGGCACGGGGATTGATCCAGCCGCCGCCTGGATAAAGCCAGGCCGGCGACGACAACGGCACGCCTGCGCGCGCGCTGGCCTCAACGGCCGACAAGGCCTGCACGTAGTCCGCGGGCCAGCCCTGGCGCTGGATCAGGGCTTGCATGGCTGCCAGGGCGTCTGCTCGCAGTTCCAGTCGCAACAGACCCTTCTGTTCGCCCGGCACTCCCGCTTCCAGTGCCGTACCGTAGACGCGCGCGGCGTACAGCGCCGCGGCTCTGTGCAGCCGCGCATGGCTGCCGTCGTCAGCATTCACGGTGCCGTGGAAGAGGCCGGCCGCGTTGCCTGAGGCCTGCAAGGCGGGCTCGGCGAGTGACTCCAGCACCGTGACTTCGAACCCCTGCAGCGCCAAGGCACGGGCCGCCGCGGCGCCCGCCAGCCCGGCGCCCACGACCACCGCGGTGCGGTCGGCCGCTGCCCCATGCTCGCAGCCCGCCAGGGGCCGCGCCGGGCCCGTGCTGCGGGGCTGGTGCACGGCGAGCATCGCGTCGTGCTTGCTGATGGTTTCGCGTTTGCCTTTGCTGTCGAGTCTGCCGTTGACCTCGTGTGCCAGCCACGTCTCGAAGCCGGCAGTCGTCAGTCCTGCGCGCACGGCAGGTACCGCAGTCCCACTGGCCAAGCTCGCACCCGGGGCGGCCATGCGCCCCAGGGCTTTCAGCACCCGGGGTTGCCACATGTCCGGGTTGTGTGCTGGCGTGAAGCCATCCAGGAAGAACGCATCGACGGGCGTCCGCAGCGCGGGCAGCAGCGCGGCCACGTCACCCAGGGCCAGCAGCAGCATCACCCGACCCCCTTCGAAGGCCAGCGTGTGGATGTTGGCCGTTAGGGCGGGCCAGGCCCGACACAACTCGGTGGCCAGCGCAGGCAGCGGCGACAGCCGATGCGCCTGCTGCAGGTCGGCCAGCGAAGGCGGGTGCCGCTCGATGGCGACGAAGTGCAGCCTCTCGCACCTCATGCGGTCGCGTTGCCAGGCGTCCCAGGTGGCCAGGAAGTTGTTGCCCAGTCCAACCCCGGTTTCCAGCACCACGAATTGATGCCGGCCCTGCCACCGCGCAGGCAGCCCGGTGCCAGCGATGAAGACCTGCCGGGCCCGCGTCAACGCGCTTATATTTTACAACCAATAAGTTGATTGAGGTTGTGGATGAATTTTTGAAGCAAGGCGGGCAATATTTATTCATTGACGAAGTGCATAAATATGTTGGGTGG
>JBBQMM010000622.1:0-1640 GCA_038328935.1 Burkholderiales bacterium | reverse complement strand
CAGTGGAACGGCCTGCTGAAGGCCACCGGGCTGGCCGACGCCGTCTCGGCGCTCGGCGCGCGGCTGGACATGAACATGGCCGATGAAGGCCACCGCTTTCAGGCGCGGGACGCGCTCGCGGCGCTGTTCGAGCCCTGGTTCACCGCCCGCACGCTGGCCGAAGTGGCGGCCGCCTTCGAAGCCCACCGCGTCACCTGGGGGCCTTACCGCACGGTGCGCCAGGCGATCGAGCGCGATGCCGACCTGTCGACCGCGCACCCGATGTTCTCGCTGCTGGAGCAGCCGGGCATCGGCACCTACCTGGCGCCCGCCACGCCGCTGGACTTCAGCGCCGTACAGCGGTTGCCCGCCATGCCGGCGCCGCGCCTGGGCCAGCACACCGACGAGATCCTGCTCGAGCTGCTGGGCCTGTCGTCGGCGCAGGTCGGCGCGCTGCACGACGCCGGCATCGTCGCCGGCCCGACCCCCTGAACTTCTCCTTGCGGAAATCCCCATGAAGCTGCCGAACAATTTCTACAAACCGCTGGCCATCGGCGCGCCGGCGCCGCTGCGCGAACTGCCGGTGCGGCCCGAGCGGGTGGTGCACTTCTTCCCGCCGCACATCGAGAAGATCCGCGCCCGGCTGACCGAAACAGCGCGCCAGGTCGACGTGCTGTGCGGCAACCTGGAAGACGCGATCCCGATCAACGCCAAGGAGGCCGCGCGCGTCGGCTTCATCGACGGCGTGCGCAACAGCGATCTGGGCGACACCGGCCTGTGGGTGCGCGTGAACTGCCTCAACAGCCCTTGGATCCTGGACGACCTGGCGCAGATCGTCGCCGGCGTGGGGCAGCGGCTGGACGCGGTGATGATCCCGAAGGTCGAAGGGCCGTGGGACGTGCACTTCGTCGACCAGTATCTGGCGCTGCTGGAAGCGCGGCATGGCATCACCAAGCCGATCCTCATCCACGCGCTGCTCGAAACCGCCGAGGGCGTGAAGAACGTCGACGAGATCGTGCGCGCCAGCCCGCGCATGCACGGCCTGAGCCTGGGGCCGGCCGACCTGGCGGCTTCGCGCGGCATGAAGACCACGCGGGTCGGCGGCGGGCATCCGTTCTATGGCGTGTTGTCCGACCCTGTGGGTGGCTCCGATTCCGACCCCGAAAAGGGCCGCAGCGACCGCACGTTTGCGCAGCAGGACCTTTGGCACTACACCTTCGCACGCATGGTCGACGCCTGCGCCGCCAGCGGCATCCGCGCCTTTTACGGGCCTTTCGGTGACCTGAGGGACGAAGCCGGCTGCGAGGCGCAGTTTCGCAACGCCTTCATCATGGGCTGCGCCGGCGCGTGGTCGCTGGCGCCGAACCAGATTCCGATTGCCAGGCGCGTGTTCAGCCCCGACGTGAAGGAAGTGCTGTTCGCCAGGCGCATCCTGGCCGCCATGCCCGACGGCACCGGCGTGGCCACCATCGACGGCAAGATGCAGGACGACGCCACCTGGAAGCAGGCCAAGGTGATGGTCGACCTGGCGCGGCTGGTGGCGCGCAAGGACCCGGCGCTGGCGCAGGCCTACGGCTTCGAGGTGGGGACGGCCTGATGGCGACGAAGACGCGGCCAGGGAATTTCTTCGAGGATTTCCGGCTCGACCAACGCCTGGTGCA
>JBBQMM010000621.1:0-1641 GCA_038328935.1 Burkholderiales bacterium | reverse complement strand
ACGGCGCTACTGACCCTGCCCGATGCAGTGCTGGCACAAACCAAGCTGCGCGTGTTCTCGGGTGGCCAGCAGCAGCGGCCCGACCTGATGAAGCGCCTGTTCGAGGACTACAGCAAGCGCAACCCCGGCGTCAGCATCGAGATCGAAACCGGCGGCTCCACCAGCGAGTTGCAGCGCCAGTATCTGAGCACGGTGCTGAATGCCAAAGACCCGACGATCGACATCTACCTGATCGACATCGTGAATCCGGCGCAGTACTACGGCGCAGGATGGCTGGAGCCGCTGAATGCCTACATGGGCGAGCCGGCCACGGCGCTCAAGCCCTACCTGCCGGTGTACGCCACATCCAACGTGGTGGACGGCAAGCTCGCAGCCATGCCGGCCTTCGCCGATGCGATGTTCATGTACTACCGCAAGGACTTGCTGGACAAGCACAAGGTGGCCGAGCCCAAGACCTGGGACGAACTGGCGGCGGCGGCCAAGAAGATCGTCGCTGCTGAGGCGCAGGCAGGAAACACCCATTTGCAAGGCCTGTCGATCCAGGGCGCGCCCATCGAAGGTGCGGTCTGCACTTTCTTGCTGCCCTACTGGAGCCAGGGCAAGGAGTTCAACGACGCCAACGGCAAGATGACGCTGGACCGCGCGGCCGCCGCCAAGGGCCTGCAGCAGTGGCTGAGCCTGGTGGATGCCGGCGTGGTGAAGAAAAACGTGGCTGAAGTGAAGACGGGCGACACCATCAACGAGTTCAAGGCCGGCCAGGTGCTGTTCGGCATCAATTGGGGTTTTGCCTGGGACCGTTTCAAGGACGACGCCGACTCGAAGGTCAAGGGCAAGGTCGGTGCCATGCCGTTGCCGGCCATGGCCGGTGGCAAGAGCGCCACCTGCATCGGCGGCTGGCAATGGGCGGTCAGCGCCTTCAGCAAGAACAAGGCCGAGGCCGCCAAGCTGGTGCGCTTCATGTCGGCCCCTGAGGCCAGCAAGTTCCTCGCCGTCGAAGGCTCGTTGTTGCCCACCTACAGCAGCGTCTACACCGACGCCGACGTGACCAAGGCCGTGCCCTGGTTCAAGGAAGCCGCCGCCGCGGTGGTGGCTGGCAAGAGCCGCCCGATGAGCCGCGATTACGGCCAGGTGAGCGACGTCATCCGCACCACCACCAGTGCGGTGCTGGCGCGCACCAAGACGCCTGAAGAAGGCGTGGGCGAGATCGCTTCACGACTGGCGCGGGTGATGCGCTGAAACGAACGCCAACCCGGCAAACCGGCTTCGCGCGCAGCCTGCGGGCAGGCTCCACGGATGCCGAAGCCGCGCTGTGGGGCCGCGTGCGCAGCCGGCAGTTGGGTGGCGCCAAGTTCCGGCGCCAGGTGGCGCTGGGGCCTTATGTTGCAGATCTTGTTTGTGTCGAAGCGGGGCTGGTGGTGGAGTGTGATGGCGGGCAGCATCTGGGGTCGGCACATGACGCTGCTCGCGATGCCTGGATGAAGGCGCAGGGGTGGTTGGTGCTCAGGTTTTGGAACCATGAGGTGCTGCAGAACATGCCGGGGGTGTTGGTGGTGATTGGCGAGGCTTTGGATCAGTGGCGGGGCGGGCATTCACCCTCACCCCAGCCCTCTCCCTGGGAGGGAGAGGGGGCCATACCGATAT
>JBBQMM010000620.1:0-1644 GCA_038328935.1 Burkholderiales bacterium | reverse complement strand
TGCTGGTGGACAGCGGCCAGTTCGACTGGGCGGCGGCGTACGAGCAGCACGGCAAGTTTGCTGAACTGGCGCAGCCCTACGCCGGCTTTCACGGCATGGTGATGAGCGATGAAAGCACCGTGGGCGCCTTCTTGTTGCGTGCACGGCGCGAGGGCCTGCGCGACTTTGGCGCCTGCATGAGCCCGCACACGGCCTGGCTGATCCTGCAGGGCATCGAGACGCTGCCGCTGCGCATGGCGCGCCATGTCGAGAATGCGCGCAAGGTGGTGGCTTTTCTGGCTGCGCACGCCATGGTAGCCAAGGTCGGCTACCCCGAGCTGGAAGGCCACCCCAGCCACGCACTGGCCAAGAAGCTGCTGCCCAAGGGCTGCGGCAGCGTCTTTTCCTTCGACCTCAAAGGCAGCCGCAACCAGGGCAAGGCTTTCATCGAGGCGCTGAAGATCTTCTCGCACCTGGCCAACGTGGGCGATTGCCGCTCGCTGGTCATCCACCCGGCCAGCACCACGCATTTCCGCATGGACGACGCGGCGCTGTCCAGCGCCGGCATCACCCCCGGCACCATCCGCCTGTCGATCGGCCTGGAAGACGCCGACGACTTGATCGACGATCTGCAGCGCGCCTTCAAGGTGGCGCAGAAGGTGGCTGCATGAAGCTCAACGTGAAGCTCGGCGTGCAGCCCGGCACAAAGCCCGGCGCGGAGCCCAGCACGAATGGCGGCAGCGGTACCGACGAGACCGCTTACGCCTACACCGGCGGCAAGGCTTTCGACCCCACGCTGCCCTGCCTGGTGCTGGTGCACGGTGCCCTGCACGACCACAGCACCTTCAACCTGCTGGCGCGCTGGTTTGCTCACCACGGCCATGCGGTACTGGCCGTCGACCTGCCGGGCCATGGCCAGAGCAGCGGTGCGCCGTTGTCGGCCGTGGAGGACGCTGCAAGCTGGTTGTGGGCGCTGCTGGACGCCGCAGGCGTGCAGCGCGCTGCGCTGGCCGGCCACAGCCTGGGCTCGTTGATCGCGCTGCAAGCGGCCGCCGACCAGCCCGGGCGCGCGACGCAGCTGGTGATGATCGGCACTGCCGTGCCCATGCCGGTGGGTGACGCGCTGCTGCGCATCGCGCACAATGCGCCGCTGAAAGCCATCGACATGGTGAACGCCTTTTCCATCTCCAGCCTCGCCTCCAAACCGGGTTTCCCGGGCCCGGGCAACTGGCTGCACGGTGCCAACCGTGCCTTGATGCGGCGCACGCTGGCGCAGGCGCAGCAGCGGCTGGGCATCAATCTCTTCGAACACGACTTCTCGATGTGCAACCGCTACCTGGGCGGCCTGGACGCTGCCGCGCGCGTGCTGTGCCCCAGCACGCTGGTGCTCGGTGCGCGCGACCAGATGACGCTACCCAAGGGAGCCGGGGCCGTTGCAGCAGCACTGAAGGCCCACGTGGTTTCGCTGCCGTCGGGTCACCATCTGATGGCTGAAGTGCCCGACGCCGTGCTGGCGGCCATGCGGGGGGCTCTGCAGGCGGGTTGAGCGACCCGACCCGACCCGACCCGACCCGCTACGACCCGACCCCACCCCCTGCAATCCCCGCGCCGGCCATAACCCCCATGCCCCACACCAGGCGGAACACGTCATAAGCGGTGGCGGCG
>JBBQMM010000619.1:0-1664 GCA_038328935.1 Burkholderiales bacterium | reverse complement strand
CAGCGCCCGTCAGGTGCAGCAGGAAGTGCTGGTCTTCTTCGATCTCGCTGCCCTCGCCCGGCTGCACGCGCAGCACGGCGGGGCCGCCGGTGTTGAAGCTGAATTCGGTGCGGCCGGTGATGGCCGGCGCTGGTGTGGGGCCGGCGGCGGACGCCGCTGCTGCCGCCACAGAAGGTCTCCAGTCGGCCCGCAGCTTCACCGTGCAGCGCGTGCCCGGCGGCAGCGGCTCGCGCAAGTCGTACAGCCAGTTGCGACCATCGGCCCAGCGCCCGCTGCCGGTGGCCGCCGCGCCCTGGCAGGTCACCGTCATCGGGTCGGGCTGGCGCGGGTCGCCCAGCGGCACCACGGCCTGGTCGAAGCGCACCACCACCTGCCGCACCAGCGCCACTTCGCCTTGCGGCGAGACACTGGCCACCGCTGCCGCCTGGGCCAGCTGCACAGCCCCTGCCAGCGCGGCTGCCGTGACGACATGGACAAATTTGGCGACCATCCAGGGCTCCGGCTTGCGTTGTGGGCGCGGCCAGTCTAGGGCAAGGCTGGCAGCGGGGGCCCACAAGCGCGCTGGCCAACAATCCGTGCAGACCGGCTGCCCCGCAGTGCGCACGCCGAGAAGTTGAATCCAGGGCTGCTCTGCATCACGACTGTGCGTCACACTCAACCCATGGACGACACCGACCGCTCCCTGATTGCACTGCTGCGCAAGGACGCACGCACCACCATCGCCACGCTGGCAGCCAAGCTCAAGGTGTCGCGCGGCACCGTCACCAACCGGCTGCGCAAGCTGCAGGACGAGCAGGTGATCGTGGGATACAGCCTGCGCCTGCGGCCCGACGCAGAACCCGACCAGATCCGCGCCTGGATGGGCGTGCGTATCGAGGGCAACCAGACCCGTGCCGTCATCGCCAGCCTGCTGGGCGAGCCGGGTGTGGAGGCGCTGCACGACACCAACGGCCGCTGGGACCTGCTGGCCGAAATCCGCGCGCAGAGCATGCCCGAGCTGTCGCAGGTGCTGGAACGTGTGCGGCTGGTGAAAGGCATCGCCACCACCGAAACCAATATCCTGCTGGCCACCTACCGTTGACCCGATTTCCATGACCATCCGCCCTGCACCTGCCCTGCCCGTGCTCGACGCCGCGGCCACCGAGGCGGCGCTGCCTTTTTCGCGCTTGATTCCGGCGCTGCGCGAGCTGTTCATCACCGGTTGCGAGGTGCCGCCCAGGCACACCCACACGCTGCGCTTTGGTGACCAGCCGCCCCTGACGTCGCTGTTGATGCCGGCCTGGCAGCCCGGCGGCTATTACGCGGTGAAGATCGTCAACATCGCGCCCGGCAACGCCGCACGCGGCCTGCCCGGGCTGCATGCCAGCCTGCTGCTGCACGACGCATCGACCGGCGTGCCACTGGCGTTGATGGACGGCGACCAGGTGACCGCACGCCGCACCGCAGCGGCCTCGGCACTGGCCGCCTCGTACCTGGCCCGGCCCGACGCCAGCCACCTGCTGGTGCTGGGCGCCGGCCGCGTGGCGGCGCTGCTGCCCGAGGCCTACCGCGAGGTGCGAAACCTCACCCGCGTCACGGTGTGGGCGCGCAAGCTCAAGGCTGCTCAGGCCCTGGCCGACCACTTGTGCGAACAGGGCTTCAATGCCCTGGCGGCAGCCGAGCTG
>JBBQMM010000618.1:0-1674 GCA_038328935.1 Burkholderiales bacterium | reverse complement strand
CCTTCGCTTGCGATCTTGCTGGTGCGCATCACCTCGCCTCCTTGTGGAGGTTCGATCTTGATGACTTCAGCACCCAGTTGCGCCAGGTAAAACGAGGCCAGTGGCCCGGCGATCACATGAGAAAGGTCGAGAACGCGCACGCCTTCCAGTGGTTTGGACATGGGGTGGTTCTTTAGCTGGAAGTAATGCCGGTGAGCTTCACAATCTCGGCCCACTTGCGGTTTTCGCTCTGCACGAACGCGGCGAACGCCTGCGGGCTTGCACTGGTCGCGATGGTGCTGCCGGTGGCCTCAAACGCCGCGCGGATGCCGGCGTCGCTGACAGCCTTGGTCGCTGCGGCGTGTAGTTTTGCCACGACGCCCGCAGGCGTTCTTGCCGGTGCCCAGAAGCCGAACCACGACTCCTGCACGGTCAGCTCGTTCTTCATGACTTCGTTGAGTGTTGGCACGTCGGGCAGATCCTTCAGCCGCGTGCTGCTGGTCACCGCCAGTGCGCGCAGCCTGCCACCCTTGACCTGCGGCACGCCCGTGCTCGTGACCGGAAAGGCAAAGTCGGTGTCGCCGCGCAGCAGCGATGCGCTGATCTCCACCGACCCCTTGAGCGGAATGTGCGTGGCCTTCAGGCCGGCCAGCGACACCAGCGTGGCGCCGGCCAGATGCGCAGAGGTACCGATGCCGCCTGAGCTGTAGTTCAGCTTGCCGGGGTTGGCCCGCGCTGCCGCGATCACATCTTCGACCTGCCTGTACGGGCCATCGGCGCGCACCACCATCACGGTCGGTGAGCTTGCCATGTTGCACACGGAGGCGAAATCGGCCAGCGGATCAAACTTGAGATCCGGTTGCAGGATCTTCTGGATCAGGTGCGTGTTGGAACCCATCAACAGCGTGTAACCGTCCGCCTGTGACTGTGCGACGTACTGCGCGGCAAGCACGCCAGCTGCGCCGACCTTGTTCTCCGCTACAACGGGCTGACCCAGCGCCTCGCCAAACTTCGGCCCGAACTGGCGCATCTGCACGTCGGGTCCGCCCCCGGCCGCAAACGGCACGATCACGCGTACAGGCTTGTTGGGGAAGGGCTCGGCGGCACCGGCGCCGGTTGCAAGCAGCGCGCCCGCGGACACGGTGCCAAAGCAGAAATAGCGGCGGTCCATGAATGTCTCCTTGAGTTGTTGGGTCAAGCTTAAAACGTCCGTGGTATGAGAAGAAGTGATATCTTTTCAGGGATTGCAAACTTCTGGTTATCACTATGCCGACTGAAACCCTGTCCCGTGAAGCAATGCAACTGGTCTCGCGCCTGCGCTTTCGGCATTTGCAATTGATGACCGAGCTGCAGCGCGGCGGCAGCCTGCGCGCCGCCGCTCAGGTGCTGAACTTGACGCAGCCGGCGCTCAGCAAGGCATTGGGCGAGATCGAGTCTGCATTTGGTTTCGCGCTGTTCACGCGCACTGCACGCGGGCTCACGCCGACGGCGCGCGGTGAGGTCGCCATACGTGGTGCGGCATTGCTGTTGCGGGAACTCGCGCATGTGCGCGAGGAAGCCGCATCCGGCGATGGCGGCGCCGCCATCCTGCGCATCGGTGCGCCGCCCTTTGTGGCGCAGGGCTACCTGCCCAAGGTGCTGCTTGCCCTGGCGCGGCGTGACCCGCCGGTGCGCGTTCAGCTGCTCGAAGAACGC
>JBBQMM010000617.1:0-1682 GCA_038328935.1 Burkholderiales bacterium | reverse complement strand
ACTCAGCACATCACGCACTCAGTACCTGTTCAAGGTGGTGCCTGCGTGATGTGCTGAGTGCGTGATGTGCTGAGTGCGTGATGTGCTGAGTGCGTGATGTGCTGACTGCGTGAGGTGCTGCCCACGTTGAAGGCGACCGCGCGCACAGACTGCGACGGGTTCACCGCCCACCGCGCGCGCGCCCCGGATTAGCCCCCGCATTGGCCCGGTACTCATCCGATCGGCCCGACGTCTCAAACACCAGACTTGAGGCGTGACCCCCGCGCTGCGCGGGGTGACTGTTGAACCCCCCACGCCGAACCCGCGCATGACCACTGACACCGACGCCACTGCCACCGCCTTGCCGCGGCTGCCGCGCAGCGTGCCGGTGGCAGAGCCGGCAGCACCGGCGCTGGCTCAGCCCATGCCCTTCGTGGACGGCGTGCTGGTGCTGCACAAGAGCGACCTGGCTCGGCTGGCTGAAAAGCCGGAGCTGGCGCAGGGGCAGCGGCTGCTGTTTGTCGACCCCGGGCTGCTGGACGAAGCGGCGGTGCGCGGCTTTCGCAACTGCGACTTCCGGCGCCTGCCGAGCGACCCCGACTTCCAGGCCCGCGCGGCCACCGAAGCGATGACGCTCGCCACGCTGGTGGACCTGCGCCTGACTGAAGCCCGCAAAGCCCTGTGGTCCGGGCCTGGATCATTACCCAGCCTGCACGGCTGGGACGTGGGCCTGTTTTTCCTCGCCCTGCAGCGGGCAGCGGTGGCGCGCCAGATCGGCCAGCAGATCGAAGCCGGGTTCCCCGAGCGGCGCATCGGCGTGCTGCGTACCACGGTGCCGCAGCAGATGTATTTCGATTCCTTCGTCAGCACCGACCTGGTGGCGCAGGACCCGGCGCGATTTGCCGTCATCGACAGTTACGACCAGGCGCGCTGGCACCGTGCCGATGCCTACGACCACGCGCTGTCCAGCGCGGCCGTGCGCGCGGCCATGGCCGGCGGGCGTGTCACCGCGGTCACGCACGTGCCGACCTGCTTTTATGACCGGGCCTGGATGGCCGAAGAGGTCTCGCGCGCGCATGCCTTCACGCTCGACCTGGCCAGCCCCTTCTGGGATGTGCCGCTGCACCGCGGCGTCGGGCTGCTGCGGCCGATGGCTGAAGCACCGGCAGCCCATGCGGCGGCGGCGCAGGCCTACAGCGAGCGCGCAGCGCGTGTGCTGGAAGACACCGTGGCCCACCTGCTGCCGCAGCCGCAGGCGCGCACCCGGCAGCTGCAGGCCTGGGCGCAGCGCTGCCACTGGCAGGCCATCAACGCGCTGGCGTTGCACGAAGCCCTGGCCGGCAGCCGACCACAGTTCTTGCTGAGCGACCAGGACGCCGGCCTCAACGGCCCGCTGTTCACGGTGGCCGACAGCCTGGGCTCGCCCATCACCGTGGTGCCGCACTCGGGCCACCCCAGCATGCTGCTGCCGCACGCGCGGCGTGTGGTGGCGGTGGAGCGCGCAGGTTACGGCTGCCAGCCGCGCAGCGTGCTGGGCCAGAGCGTGGCGGTGCGGCCGGTGCGCTTTGCTCAGCGTTTGAGCCGCCGTGAGCACACCCACATCAGCACCGTGTGCCTGCTGCTGAACAGCATGCAGACCGAAGGCTTGAGCCATGTCGATGCGCATGCGCTGGCGGCGTTCTACAAGCCACTGGCGGCGCTGT
>JBBQMM010000616.1:0-1704 GCA_038328935.1 Burkholderiales bacterium | reverse complement strand
GGGCCCCGGTCCGCTGACCACCACGTGGGTGGCGTTGGCCATCGGGTCGGTGACGCGCACGCGGATCTCGCGGCGGTAGCGCACCTCGGGGCTCAGCGCAGCGCCGGTGGCCATCGAAAAGCGCGCTTCGCGCGAGGTTCGTGCATCGAGCGCGAAACCGACCAGACGCTGATTGCCCAGGAAGCGCCAGCCCTCACCGGTCTGTGCGCTGCTGCAGCCCGGCGTGCCGGCCGAGCTGCCCGAGATCAGCGTCTCGCGGGCGTCGCGTGCGCGACTGCCGTCGGCGTATTCGACGTCGTACTGGATGTCGACCTCACGCCGGCTGCTGCCGTCGGCGTTGCTCTTGTTGCGCAAGGCCAGCACCTGGACCTTGGTGCGCGTGGCGCCGACGCGATAGGCATCTGCGGCTTGCGCGCTGGCCAGGTCCTTGTCGTAGTCGGCGATCAGCCAGGCTTTGCTGCGGCCACCGTTGCGGTGGCAGGCATCGCTCAGCGAGCTGCTCAACGCCCCGCTGGCCGGCGCGGCGCGTGCCCACAGCGCATCGTAGGACGCCATGAAGGCCTTGATCTCGGCCAGCGTGACCGCCGGCAGCAGCGTGGCGTCCTGCAAAGCGAAGGTGTTGCTGCCGCGGTCGACCAGGCTCACGTCGAGGTAGGTGTCGGCGCCCACCTGCACGGCCGGGATGTTCACCAAGCCACGACCCGGATCGTAGCTGGCCACGCCGGGCCCGGCCGGCTTCTGCTCGCTGGCGCCGCGCAGCGTGAAGACGAAGTTGCTGTCGGCAAGCAGCGTGACGTCGGCATAGGTGCTGCCGCCGACGCTGACCGAAGGGATGGTCAGCAGCTTGCTGCTCAGGTCGAAGGTCGAGACCTGCGCCAGTGCGGCGCCGGCCCCGAGCAGGGCCGTGGTCGCTGCTGTCAGCTTGTAGATGCGGTGGGTCATGTCGGGCCTTCTGGGTTGAATGTCGAGGCCCGACGATCGGCGAACACCTGCGACACAGCATCCGCAGCGCAGACGACGGGCTTCAGCAGTCGGCGGCCAACCAGTCTACGCTCAGGGCCCTTGCAGTGCCAGACTGACTGCTGCTGGCAGGCGCGCGTGGGTACGCCATCGGCGCCGCAGCGCCACACGCGCGACCAACGTGCCACCTGATGCGCGTTGGCGGGGAACGACTGGCGGTACAGCGCAGGGCCGTAGCGCCACATCTGCAAGGCCACACGCGCCGCTTCGGCATGGCCTCGTTCGGGGCGCCGCGGGGCACCCTCTGACCGGAAGGGCGGCAATCGACTGGCAAACCGGACAGACGGCACCCTGGGTGCCACGTTGCTTTCAGTACCCGGTGGGGCGACCGGCGATCACCGGCAGCGCCTCGTCGCTGATCAGCGCCCAGATCACGCGCACGACCGAGTCGCTGGCGACGATGGTCTGGTTCTGGCCACTGCCGACCAGCTTGTCGCGCAGTTCGCGCCGCACCAATTCCCGTCAGCCGCCGCGCCAGCTGCGCCACAGCAGGCTGCTGCCGCTGACCACCAGCAGCAGCCACACCGCCTGCACCAGGCGGTGCGCCGGCATGCTGGCGTGCAGCCGGCTGCCGATCAGGTAGCCCGCGAAAGCGCAGGGCACCAGCACTGCAGCCAGGCCCAGCAGGCCGGCCTGGGTGTAGAAGCCGCCAGCGGTGAACAGGCCCAGGCGCACCAGTGCCGA
>JBBQMM010000615.1:0-1712 GCA_038328935.1 Burkholderiales bacterium | reverse complement strand
CCTGCGCTCGCTGCAGAGTGACGCTGCACTCGACGCGCTGCTGTCGGCGCTGCAGCAACGCCGGCAGCTGCTGGCGCAGCAGCATGGCAAGCACGTGCCGCTGCTGCTGAAGATCGCGCCCGACCTGGACGATGCGCAGCTTGCGGTGATAGCTGCCACGCTGCACAAGAACGAGATCGACGGCGTCATTGCCACCAACACCACGGTATCTCGAGACGCGGTGCAAGGGCTGCAGCACGCCGGCGAAACCGGTGGCCTGAGCGGCGCACCGGTGCTGCAGGCCAGCAACCGGGTGATAAGCGTGCTGCGCCAGGCACTCGGGCCGGCCTACCCCATCATTGGCGTGGGTGGAGTGATGAGCGCTGCCGATGCGCGCAGCAAGATCGAAGCCGGCGCCGACCTGGTGCAGATCTACACCGGACTCATCTACCAGGGGCCGGCGCTGGTGGTCGAGGCTGCTCGCGCGTTGGCGGCCCTGCGCGTTGGCGCTGCGCACCATCGCCAAGCCGGCACGACAGCCTGAGCGCTCATTCATGTCCTCTCGGCGGACGGTGGCAACGCCGCCCGGGGCGCTCTCAGTCACCCCGAACAGCGCCCTCTCGGCGCGGGTCAGCGCCACCCCACCAACCGCTGCTCGTGCGCTGTATGGCCTGCAGGCCGCTCGTCAATTCGGTTTCCACCACCACGTGCCCGCGCTCGCGCAGCGCTTGCACCGTGGCCGCCGAGAAACGGCCTTTTTCCAGCAGCGTGGGCCCGTTGTAGCTGCCGAAATTGGGCAGCGCAATGGCCTGCTGGGCGTCCAGACCCCACTGCAGCGTGCCCAGCAGCGTCTTGGCGGTGAAGTGGATGATGGCCGGGCCGCCGGGCGAGCCCAGCGACATCAACAGGCGCCCGTCGCGCAAGTCGAACACCAGCGTCGGGCTCATGCTGCTGCGCGGGCGCTTGCCGGGCTCGATGCGGTTGGCCACCGGGCGGCCCTGCGCGTCAGCGGGTGTGGCCGAGAAATCGGTCATCTGGTTGTTCAGCAGATAGCCGCCCGGCAGGCCGGTGCCACCATCGGCCATCAGGCGTGCGCCGAAGGCGGCCTCGATCGTCGTCGTCATCGCCACCGCACGGCCCTGTGCATCCACCACGCTGATGTGGCTGGTGCCGTGCTCCGCCTGCTCGGGCATCGGTGCATAGGCTGAAACTGAATTCGCCGGTCGGCCCGGTGCCGCTGTCTGCATGCTGCGCGGGCCGACCAGGGCTGCGCGCTGGCGCAGGTAGGCATCGTCCAGCAGGCTGTCCCAGCGGCCGGCAGGTGCCTGCACAAAGGCAGGGTCGGCCACGAACTGTGCGCGGTCTGCATAGGCCAGGCGCGCTGCCTCGGTGTACAGATGCAGCCAGTCGGCACTGGGCACACCCGCCTGCAGCGGCGGCGAGATTTCGGGCGAGACCTCGGGCGATTGCTCGAGATGCTCGAGCAAGCCCAGTATCTGCATCACCGCCAGATGCCCCGACGATGGCGGCGGAAAGCCGCAGATTCGAAAGCGCTGCAACCACTGCGTGCACAGCGGCTGGCGTTGCAGCGGCTGGTAGCCGGCCAGGTCGGCTTCGGTCATGCGGCCCGGCTGCGCGTGCTTGCGCACGCGGTCCACCAGGTCGCGAGCGATCGGCCCCTGGTGCAGTGCTGCGCTGCCTTGTGTCGCGATGGCGCGCAGCACCGCCGCCAG
>JBBQMM010000614.1:0-1723 GCA_038328935.1 Burkholderiales bacterium | reverse complement strand
CTGCGGCATCACGATGAGGAAGAAGGCGCCCAGAAAGGCGCCATGCACCGAGCCCAGGCCGCCGATGACCACCATCAGCAGCAGGTCGATGCTCTGCACGATGCCGAACTGGTCGGGCGACAGAAACTGAATCTTGTGCGCGTACAGCGCACCGCCCAGCCCGGCCAGCGCCGCCGACAGCGCAAACGACAGCGTCTTGTAGCGCGCCAGCTGGATGCCCATGCTCTGCGCCGAGATTTCTGAATCGCGGATGGCCACGAAGGCGCGGCCGGTGGACGAACGCAGCAGGTTCAACACCGCCAGCGTTGCGAGCACCGTCACCACCAGGCACAGGAAGTAGAACTCCATCGGCGTGTCGAGTTTCCAGCCGCCGATGGCCGGTGGCTTGACCGTCAGGCCCGAATTGCCGCCGGTCACGGATTCCCAGCGCGCCAGCGCTTCTTCGACGATGAAGCCGAAGGCCAGCGTGGCCATGCCCAGGTAGATGCCCTTCACGCGCAACGCGGGCAAGCCCACCACCACACCCACGGCCGCCGACAGCAAGGCCGCCGCCGCCAGCGCCAGCGGGAACGGCACGCCGGCGTTGACCATCACCGCCTGCGTGTAGGCCCCGACGCCGAGAAAGGCTGCGTGGCCGAGCGAAAACAGGCCCGTAAAGCCGGCCAGCAGCATCAGCCCGAGCCCGACCACGGAATAGATGAGCACGAAAGTAAGCTGCGCCAGCCAGTACTCCGGCACGACCCACGGCGCCGCCAGCAAGGCCAGCGCCAGCGCGCCGTACCAGAAGGTGTGGCCGCCGTGCTTGGCCAGCCGGATGTCCTGGTCGTAGTCGGTCTTGAAGATGTAGCGCATGCGGGTTGTACTTCTTCAGACCTTCTTGCGCAGGTTGTCGCCGAACAGGCCATTGGGCTTGAGCACCAGCATCAGCAACACCACGATGTAGGGTGCGATGTCCTTGAAGCCTTCAGGCAGATAAAAGCCCGCTACTGCCTCGACGATGCCGATCACCAGTCCGCCGACGATGGCCCCGGGCAGGCTGCCAAAGCCACCCACCACTGCAGCCGGGAAAGCCTTCAAACCAATGAAGCCCATGTTGGCGTGCACGAAGGTGATGGGCGCCAGCAGCAGCCCGGCAATGGCAGCCACGCCCGCGGCCAGGCCCCACACCAGCCCATTCAGGCGTTTGACCGGGATGCCCATGTAGTAGGCCGCCAGCTGGTTCTGCGACGAGGCCTGCATGGCAATGCCCAGCGTGCTGTACCTGAACAGCGCAAACAGCGCCACGCACAGCAGCGCGGTGGAGCCGATCACCACCAGCTGCTCGGCCGACATCACCAGCGCGCCTGCGCGCAGCACCTGGCCGGCATAGGGCACCGGCAGCGTGTGGGTATCGGTGCCGACGTCGGGGATCATCGTGATGAGGCCGCGCAACACGTAACCCACGCCGATGGTGAGCATCACGATGGAAAAAGCCGGTTGGCCCAGGATGGGCCTGATGACGGCACGCTCCACCAGCACGCCAAGCGTCATCATCGCGATGATGGCTGACGGCACCGCCAGCCAGTACGGGAAGCCCAGCGCCGTCATCGCGGCCAGGCCGGCAAAGGCGCCCACCATCATCAGGTCGCCTTGCGCAAAGCTCACCGTCTCGGTGGCCTTGTAGATGAGCACGAAGCCCAGCGCAATGAGCCCGTAGATGCAGCCTTGTGCGATACCGCTGATG
>JBBQMM010000613.1:0-1753 GCA_038328935.1 Burkholderiales bacterium | reverse complement strand
CGTGCTGGACAAGAAGGAGTGCACGTACTCCTACTTTGCAGACCCGATGTACGCCTTCATGGACGCCGAGTTCAACCAGTTCGAGGTCGAGTCCGAGAACATGGGCGACGCCATCAACTACCTCGAAGACAACATGGGCGTTGAAGTCGTCTTCTACGACGGCAAGGCCATCAGCGTCGAGCTGCCCACCACCGTGGTGCGCGAGATTGAAACCGAACCAGCCGTCAAGGGCGACACATCGGGCAAGGTCATGAAGCCGGCCAAGCTGGTGGGCACCGGTTTCGAGATCAGCGTACCCATCTTCGTGGAAAACGGCGACAAGATCGAAATCGACACCCGCACGCACGAGTACAAGAAACGGGTGTGACGCGAGGTTTTGGCCGTGCACAGGGCGCCGCGAGGCGCCCTTCGTACGATGGCGGCACCGCGAGGCGCTTTCCGACCGATCAAGGCGCCGCGAGGCGCCGTTCGTCTTTGTGCATCATGCGGCCATGAGCTTTGACTTCGAAGCCGCCGTCGTGGCACCTTTTCGCATGCAACCCGGCCTGCGCCGCCTGCCAGCCGACGCCCGACAGTTGACGCCGCTGGCAGCGGGCTCACGCCACCAGCGCGAGAAGCTGGCCGTGCTGTCGGCCTTTGCGCACCAGGCCCTGCTGTCGCGCGCAGGGTTCGATGCCGGGCCGGCACTGCAGGCCCTGTTTGAACGGGCAGCGCAGATGCATCCGCAGGCCTGGGCGTGGGACGCTCGGCGCGGCCATGCGCTGCTGGCGGGCACCGCGGTCGACTGGGCGGGTGACGTGCAACAAGTCAGCGCCGGCAGTTTTGGCCTCGGCGACGAGGTCGCACGTTGCCTGCGCCAGTTGGCGCCCGCGTGGCGGCTGGTGGGCCTGTTCAGCCTGGCCTTTGCCGAAGATTTCGCCATCGTCGACGGCCGCGATGCTTCCATTCCCTGGCTGGCCGTCACGCTGCCCAGCCACTGGGCGCCAGAAACCAAAGTCGGGCGGCACTTTGCCGCCGTGCATGCGCCGGTGGCCGACAACGCCACGCTGCTGAAGGCCAGCGAGTCGCTGACGCGGCTGGTCTGCGGCAGCGAGCGCTGGGAACGCTTCGTCTGGACCGTCACCGACCACCCGCGCCTGCATGCGCACCCCGACCGCACAGACCCGGCGCGCTGGCAGCACACCCCCATTGCCGAGGCCTGGTGGCGCACGGAGCACCAGACCTTCCTGCCGCTGCCGCGGCATGACCAGGCCGTGTTCACCATCCACGTGCAGGTGCAGCCGCTGGCTGAGGTTCTGCAACAGCCCGGGCGCGCGCAGCGGTTGCTCGATGCCGTCGCCAGCATGAGCCCTGAGGTCGTCGCCTACCGCGGCCTGGCTGCCGTGCGCGCGCCCTTGCTGCAATGGCTTGCAGGGTTGGCCGCCCCCACAGCAGACCCCGTGCGGCCTTGAAGACGGCCCTCATCACGCCGGCACACATCAGGTTCGGCAGCGATGATTCGCAGCCTGCCCAAGCGCCCGACTTCAACGACAGCTATCACCCCCAAGCCAGCGCGTTGACGCGGGCCCGGCAGGTCTTCATCGCTGGCACCGGGCTGCCTGCGCGGTGGCAGGGCCGGCATCAATTCGTGGTGCTGGAAACCGGGTTTGGACTGGGCAACAACTTCCTGGCCACCTGGGACGCCTGGCAACGCGACCGCATGAGGTGCGAGAGGCTGCACTTCGTCGCCATCGAGCGGCACCCGCCTTCGCTG
>JBBQMM010000612.1:0-1793 GCA_038328935.1 Burkholderiales bacterium | reverse complement strand
GGTGGGCTGGAGCCTGGGGGGTGTGTTTGCGCTTTATGGCGCACACCAGGCGCCGGAGTGTGTGCGTTGCGTGATCACGCTGGGCAGCCCGGTCAGCGTCGACGCCGCGGGCAGCCAGTCACCGGCGCTGGTGAAGGCGCTGTACCGGCTGATCGCCCACCCGCTGGGCCCCGACGCCCACGTGATGCAGCCGCGTGCCAAGAAGCTGCGCGAGGGCAAGTCGCTGGCGTTGCCGATGAGCTGTCTGTATTCGGTGTCCGACGGTGTCGTGCCGCCGCAAGAGGCCACCATCCACGGCGACCCGGGGTTGCATGAAAACATCCGCGTCGCCGGCAGTCACTCGGGCCTCGGATTCAACCCCATGGTGCTGGCCATCCTGGCCGACCGGCTGGCCGAGCCCGAGGGCCGGTGGAAACCATTCAGCCCGAGCGGCTGGTGGAAACACGCCTATCAGATGCTGACGCACGGCGCCGCGCCGGGGTAGCTGCCTTCGTTTTGGCCGCATCCTTCTTCGCCAGCCGGGGTTTGCGTGCCGCGGCCGGCCCCGGCACCGGTGTGGGCACCGGCGTGGGCTGCTTTTCCAGGGCCAGTGTCAGCGCCAGTGCCAGCATTTCCTGAAAGCTGTCGCGCAGGCACTGCGCAAACAGCGCCGGATCGGGCAGCAACTCGCGGCACGATGTGGGCGAGATGATCAGCTGCTCTTCATAGCTGGTGACGGCAAACACCAGGCCCATGCCGTCGGCGATGGGCATGATGGCCGAGTAATAAGTCATGCGCGCGCCGCACAGGTACACCGGCTCCGACGGCCCCGGCACGTTGGTGATGCTGCAGTTGGCCAGATGCGCCCGGCGACCGCGTCCGGCTGAACGGGCGCCCAACAACTTGGCCGACAGCGCCAGCGTGGCCGCCGGCACATGCAGGGCGCCGCCAGTGAGCTCACGTGCGCCGACCGCTCGCGACACCAGGTCTGGTGCCCCGGTGAAGGCGCAGATGGCTGCCAGCCGCAGCACCGGATCTTCCCTCTCGGTGGCCAGCGGCACGCGGATCCAGGCCACCTCGGGCGCCGCTTCGGGTGGCGCACCGGTGGTGCTCAGGTATAGCGGCGTCATCGCCGTCAGGCCTGCCGCGGGCAGTTCACCATGGCTGGCCAGATAGCGGCGCAGCGCGCCACCGCACACGGCCAGCACGGTGTCGTTCAAGGTCGCACGCGGCACCAGGCCGCGCATGGCCTCGAACTCAGCCAGCTTGAAGCGCCGTGTCTCGAACACCCGGTGCGGCGAGACCACCGCGTTGAAGCGCGTCATGGGCATCGTGTGCGGCTTGCGCCACAGGTCGCCCACCAATGCAGCGGCGGCCGGCAAGGCCCGGCGCACCGCGCGGCTCACGGGGCCTGCCAGGTGCAGCGACGCGTTCACCTTGTGCACCACGCCGCGCGCCACCGTGGTGGCCAGGCCGGGTGGCGAATCGGGGAACCAGGGTGCCGGCGGTGGCGGCGCCACGGGCGTGGCGCCCAGGTCATGCAGCAGCATCGTGATCTCGCTGCCGTTTTCCACGTCGATGGCGGCATGGTGGGTCTTGGTGACGAGCGCGAAGCTGCCACCGGGCAGGTCGACAAAGCCGTCCAGACCTTCGATCACGTGGATCTCCCACAACGGCCGGTCCAGCGCCAGCGGTCGGGCGTGGATGCGCGAGACCTGGATGCAGAACTGGCGCCAGTCGCCCGGTTTGGGCAGTCCACTGTGGCGCACGTGGTATTCGAGATCGAAGTTCTCGTCGTCCACCCAGTAGGGCAG
>JBBQMM010000611.1:0-1807 GCA_038328935.1 Burkholderiales bacterium | reverse complement strand
CCGGGCAGGCTTGTCGATGCCTGCCGACGGCCTGGTGCGTTACGAAGACCTGTTTGCCGTGCAGCCTTTCTATAACAGCCTGGTGACGCTGACGCTGAGCGGTGCACAGCTGCTGGAGCTGCTGGAAGCGCAGTGGAAAGGCCAGGTCGGCAGTGGCCGCGTGTTGCATGTCAGCAGCGGCTTCAGCTACAGCTGGGACGCAGCGCGGCCGCTGGGAGAGCGGGTGGTGCCGGGCAGCGTGCGGCTGAATGGCCAGCCGCTGGCCGCCAGCGACAACGTGCGCGTCACCGTCAACGCCTTCGTGGCCGGCGGCGGCGACAACTTCGCGATCTTCAAACAGGGCCGCGATGTGCGCACCGGCATGATGGACGTCGACGCGCTGGAGGCTTACGTGAAGAGCAACCCGACCGTGGCGCCTGGGGCGTTGAACCGCATCACGCGGCTGAACTGATGCCCCTGCAACGGTGCCACCGGCCGGGAATGTGGATGACAGAAGGAATCCATCTGCCACCCGCGCGCCCGGCGCTGCCGCCACACCGTTCGTGAGTCATGCAGCCGGCTGAAACCATCCGAGCCAAGCGCGACGGCGGTGCGCTGAGCGCGGCGCAGATCGACGACTTCGTGCGCGGCCTGGTGGATGGCCGGTGGGCCGACAGCCAGGCCGCGGCGCTGGCCATGGCCATCGTCTTGCGAGGCATGGACGCCACCGAAACCGTGGCGCTGACCAGGGCCATGGTGCATTCCGGCAGCGTGCTGGACTGGCGCGGCGCGGCCTTCGCCGGCCCGGTGCTGGACAAGCACAGCACCGGCGGCGTGGGCGACAAGGTGAGCCTGCTGCTGGCGCCGATGCTGGCCGCCTGCGGTGCCGTGGTGCCCATGATCAGCGGCCGCGGCTTGGGCCATACCGGCGGCACGCTGGACAAGCTGGAGGCACTGCCGGGTTACACCGTGGACGTGCCGCCTGCACGGCTGCTCGCCACGCTGCACACGGCCGGCTGCGCCATCGTCGGCGCCAGTGCCGACCTGGCGCCGGCCGACCGGCGCCTGTACGCGCTGCGTGACCTGACGGCCACGGTGGAAAGCCTGCCGCTTATCACCGCCAGCATCCTGAGCAAGAAACTCGCGGCCGGGCTGCAGGGCCTGGTGCTGGACGTGAAGGTGGGCAGTGGCGCCTTCATGGCCACGCTGCCGCAGGCACAGGCCCTGGCGCGCAGCCTGGTGGACGTGGCGCGTGGCGCCGGGCTGCCGGCGCGGGCGTTGATCACCGACATGAACCAGGTGCTGGGCACCGCCGCTGGCAACGCGCTGGAGGTGCAGGAGAGCATCGACTTCCTGTGTGGCCGTGAGCAGGAGCCGCGGCTGCTGGAGCTGACGCTGCAACTGGCGGCCGAACTGCTGCAACTGGGCGGGCTGGCCACCACGCTGGTGCAGGGCCAGGCGATGGCACAACAGGCACTGGCCAGCGGTGCCGCCGCTGAGCACTTTGCGCGCATGGTGGCCGCGCTGGGCGGGCCGCGTGACGTGTTGCGCGACGCACAGTTGCCCGTGGCGCCGGTACAGCGCGCGGTGCTGGCGCCTTGCGATGGCGTGTTGACCCAGGTCGACGTGCGCGCGCTGGGTGTGGCGGTGGTCGCCTTGGGTGGCGGCCGCAGCCGGCCCGGGCAGCCGGTGGACCCGCGCGTGGGCTTGACCCAGGTGGTGCCGTTGCACCATGCACGGCGTGCAGGCGAGCCGCTGGCGGTGGTGCATGCGGCCAGCCCCGCCACGGCCGAAGCGGCTTGCAGCGCGGTGCTGGCCGCATTGCAGT
>JBBQMM010000610.1:0-1821 GCA_038328935.1 Burkholderiales bacterium | reverse complement strand
GGCTGCCGCGCAAGGCGAGTTCTGGGCCATGCACCACCTGCTGCTCAGCCCGCCGCACCAGCTGGGTCTGCCAGCGTTGACCGCGCATGCGCAATCCATCGGCCTGGACATGAACCGCTTCAATGCCGAGATGGCGGACCGCATCTACACGCAAAGGATTCAGGAGCACCGCCGCGCCGGCGAGCGCAGCGGCATTCACGCCGTGCCCAGCTTCTTCCTGAACGGCACGCCGGTGGATGTCTCGTTCGGCGTCCAGAAGCTGGAAGAGGCGATTCACGTCGCCCTTCATGATGCATCGCGCGGCTCCGCGAAGCACCCCTGAACATCGCTGGACGGCTGCCCTGCCAGTGTCGGGTCTGCACCAGTCTGCGTCGACGTGGAAATGTTCGATTTTTCCGGGGCGCTGCCCCGCATCATGAAAGTTGGCGCCGAGAGGCCCTGGCGCCGCGGGCGCAGGAAGATCACGCCACGCGGATCAGCTTCTTGTTGACGAACTCCTGGATGCCGGCGGCCGAGAGTTCACGGCCATAGCCCGAGTTCTTGATGCCGCCAAACGGCAGGTCGGGCAGCGACACCGCGGCCGAGTTGACGAACACCATGCCGGTTTCGATGAGGCGCGCCACCCGGCGGCCGCGCTCGACGTCCTGGGTGAACACCGAGCCGCCCAGGCCGAAGGGCGAGTTGTTGGCCAGCGCCACAGCGGCAGCTTCATCGGGCACGCGGAAAAACAGCGCCACCGGGCCGAAGAACTCTTCGCTGAACATGGGGTTGTTCTCGCCGATGTCGGTCAGGATCGTGGGCTGCATGAAGTTGCCCTTCGCGCCCGTCTGCATGCCTGTCACCCGCTGGCCCCCCAACACCAGCCTGGCACCGTGCTGCACGGCGGTTTGCACCTGTTGCTCCAGCTTGTCCAGCGCCTCGGCCGAGCTGAGCGGCGCCAGCGTGCTGCGCTCGTCCATCGGGTCACCCGGCTTGAACTGGGCCATCGCCACCTTGAACATTTCAAGAAACTCCTCCGCCACGGCGTCCAGCACGATGAAGCGCTTGGATGCGGTGCAGGCCTGGCCCGCATTGCCCATGCGGCCGCTGACGGCCTGCTTCACGGCGCGCGCCATGTCGGCATCTTCCAGCACGATGAAGGCGTCGCTGCCGCCCAGCTCCAGGGTCGACTTCTTCAGGTTCTGGCTGGCCCGAGAGGCCACCACGGCACCTGCGGCTTCACTGCCGGTCAAGGCCACGCCCCGCACACGCTCGTCGTCGATGATCGCGGCCACCTGGTCTTTGGACACGAACAGGTTGGTGTAGCCGCCGGCGGGCAGGCCGGCGTCGTGCATCAGCTGCTCGAAGGCCAGCGCGCACTGCGGTACGTTGGACGCGTGCTTGACCATCACCACGTTGCCG
Organism: Burkholderiales bacterium; assembly: GCA_038328935.1. Classification (GTDB taxonomy): domain Bacteria; phylum Pseudomonadota; class Gammaproteobacteria; order Burkholderiales; family Burkholderiaceae_C; genus Rubrivivax. Next base: position 420 of record JBBQMM010000610.1, on the reverse strand, counting down.
GCCATCAGGTTGGGCGCTGCGAAGCGGGCGACCTGGTAGTACGGATAGTTCCACGGCTCCACACCGAACAACACGCCCATCGGGCTGCTTTCCACCACAGCCTGGCCCTTGTCGGTCTTGAGCGGCTCGGGCGCGAGAAAGGCCTCCGCGTGATCTGCGTAGTAGTCGATGATCGCGGCGCTGAGCGCTACTTCGCCGACGCTTTGGGCAATGAGCTTGCCCATTTCAAGCGTGGCCAGCGCGGCCAGGTCTTGCTGGCGCTCGCGCATCAGGGCCGCTGCGCGCTTGAGTATGGTTTTACGCTGTGCAAAGCTCTGGTCGCGCCAGGTGTTTTCGAAACAGTCCTGGGCGGCTTGCAGTTTGGCGTGCAGTTGCCGGTCGCTCAGTTCGTCGAAAGACTTTTCCACGGTGTTGGTGAAG
>JBBQMM010000609.1:0-1825 GCA_038328935.1 Burkholderiales bacterium | reverse complement strand
GCCGCGTTACTCGTACACCACGGCCGCCGCGCCACCGTGCGCCATGCTGCGCCAGCGCGCCAGCGCTTCGTCACACGGCCAGAAGCGCACCGTCTCGCCCAGTTCCAGCTCGGCCGTCGCATGGGGGCGCTGCACGCGCACGCGCACCGACAGGCCCTGCACCAGGTCACCCTGCTCGGTCGCCACGCGCCGCGCCGGCCACAGGCGCAGCACATCGGCCACCGCCGGCGGGCCGCCGCCGTTCACCGTCACCGCCATGAAGCGCCCGAAGCGCGCGCGCGCCGCCGCCAGGTCCCACACCTGCAGCACGTTCAGGCGCAGACCGCCGGTGAAGCGGTCGGGCTGCAGCTTGCCCTGCACGATGACCAGTTGGTCTTCCGCCGCCAGTTCGCGGCAGTTCTGGAACAGCTCGTCGGGCGCCACGGCTTCGAGGCTTTCGCTGCCGTCGTCGAGCTTGAAGATGACCACCCGGCCGCGCTGGCCATTCACCGTGCGCGGGTCGATGACGATGCCGGCCAGCAGCTGCGGGTCGCGGCTGTCCACCAGGTTGGCAATGGGCTGGCGCACGAAGCGGCGCACTTCGTCTTTCCAGGCGTCGAACAGGTGGCCCGACAGGTAAAAACCCAGCGCCGCCTTTTCGTTCATCAGCCGGTCGCGCACGTCCCACACCGCGGCATGCACCAGCGCCGGCTCCTGCGTGCTGCTGCCGTGGTGGTCGCCCGCCGGGTCGCCCATGTCGAACAGGCCCACCTGCAGCGCGTTGGCCTGTTGCGTCTCGGCCCAATCCATCGCCAGGCCCACGCTGGCCAGCAGTTCCGCACGGCCTGGCTGCCCGCCGGGGTGCACGCTGTCGAAGGCGCCGGCCTTCACCAGCGCTTCGATGGCGCGTTTGTTGACGGCCCTGCGATCCACGCGCGCACAGAAGTCGAAGATGCTGCGAAAAGGTCCGCTGCCTTTGCCCTCGAAAGCGCCCTGCCCTTCACGTGCGGCGACGACGGCCTCGATGGCGCTCTGCCCCGTGCCCTTCACCGCGCCCAGCCCGTAGCGCACCAGCGTGTCGGTGATGGGCTCGAAGCGATGCGTGCCGCGGTTGATGTCAGGCGGCTCGAAGGCGACGCCGAACAGCTTGGCGTCGGCAATCAACACCTTCAGCTTGTCGGTGTTGTCGGCTTCGATCGTCATGTTGGCGGCATAGAACTCCGCCGTGCAGTGCACCTTCACCCAGGCCGTGTGATACGCCAGCAGCGAGTAAGCGGCGGCATGGCTCTTGTTGAAGCCGTAGCCGGCAAACTTCTCCATCAGGTCGAAGACTTCGTTGGCTTTCTCCGGCTTGATGCCTTGTTTGTCGGCGCCCTCACGGAAGATGCCGCGTTGCTCGGCCATCTCTTCGGCCTTCTTCTTGCCCATCGCGCGCCGCAGCAGGTCGGCGCCGCCCAGGCTGTAGCCGCCCAGCACCTGGGCCGACTGCATCACCTGTTCCTGGTAAACAAAAATGCCGTAGGTTTCTGCCAGCACCGGCTCCAGCAGCGGGTGCGGGTAGGCGATGTCTTCCTTGCCGTTCTTGCGCGCGCAAAAACTCGGAATGTTCTCCATCGGGCCGGGGCGGAACATGGCGTTGAGCGCGATCAGGTCTTCCAGACGCGAGGGCCGGGCGTCCCGCAGCATGTTCTGCATGCCACGGCTTTCAAACTGGAACACCGCTTCTGTCCTGGCATCCGCGAACAGCTTGTAAGTGGGCGCGTCATCCAGCGCGATGTTCTCGAACGCAAAGTTTTCCTGGCCCTTGTGCCGCGCGCGAATGAAATCCTTGGCGATCTCCAGGATG
>JBBQMM010000608.1:0-1847 GCA_038328935.1 Burkholderiales bacterium | reverse complement strand
CACCACGCAGCGCATCAGGGCCGGCTACCGCAGCTACGCGCAGCAGCTGCTGCAAGCCGCCGCGGTACCGGTGAACGACAGCGCGCTGGACGGACTGCTGGCACTGGAAACCGAACTGGCACGGGCCAGCATGACGCCGGTGCAGCGCCGCGACCCCACGGCGCTGTACAACCCCCACACCCTGGCCAGCCTGCAGGCGCTGGCACCGGGCATGGACTGGAAGGCCTGGCTGCAGGCCTATGCCGGCAGCGACGCGCCAGCATCCATCGTGCTGGGCCAACCCGAGCTGGCGCGTGCGCTGGCCAGGCAGCTGCAAGAAGCTCCGCTGGAGGTGTGGCGCCACTATCTGCGCGTGCGCCTGCTGGACAGCGTGGCCGACCAGCTGCCGCCCGCCCTGGCGCAGGCGCACTTCGACTACCGCAGCGGCGTGCTGCGCGGCCTGCAAGCGCCGCCGCCGCGTGTGGAACGTGTCATCGCCACCATCGGCGGCACGTTCGGCAACGCGCCGCTGGGCGAAGCGCTGGGCGAGCTCTACATCGGCAAGGCCTTTTCGGCAGTGGCGCAAACGCGTGCGCGGCAGATGGTGGAAGACATCCGCAGCGCGATGCGCCAGCGCATCAGCCAATCACCCTGGATGAGCCCGGCCACGCAGCAGCAGGCGCTGGCCAAGCTGGAGGCCATGGTGGCGCAGATCGGCGGGCCCGCACGCTGGCAAAGCTACGACGGCCTGGACCTGCGCAACGACGACTACGCAGGCAACACGCTGCGCGTGCGCGCCTGGGACACCCAGCGCCGCGTGGCTGAACTGGCTCTGCCCGTGGACCGCCAGCGCTGGAACACCAGCGCGCACACCGTCAACGCCTTTGCCGCACAAGGCAACCGCATCGTCTTTCCGGCCGGCATCCTGCAGCCGCCGTTCTTCGATGCCAACGCCGACGACGCCAGCAATTACGGCGCCATCGGCAGCGTCATCGGGCACGAGATCACGCACCACTTCGACGACCGCGGCCGACAATTCGACGCCGTGGGCAACCTGCACGACTGGTGGCAGCCCGCCGATGCCGCCGCCTACAAAGCGCGTGCCGAACGGGTGGCGCAGCTGTACAGCCGCTACGAGCCGCTGCCTGGCGTGCGCATCAACGGCCACCAGATGCTGGGCGAAAACATCTCTGACTTCGGCGGCATCCACATCGCCTTCGATGGCTTGCAGATCGCCTTGCAACGTCGGCGTGCGGCGGGCGTTACGGTGCCACTGGTGCAGGGCCAGACGGCCGAGCAACGCTACTTCATGGCCAACGCGCTGGTGTGGCGCGGCAAGATGCGCGAACAAGCACTCATCAACCAGTTGCGAACCGGCCAGCATTCGCCGGGCCGCTACCGGGTGCTGGGGCCCATCAGCAACATGCCGGCATTTGCGCAGGCTTTTGGCTGCAAGGCCGGGGACGCGATGGTGGCGCCCGATCCGATCGTGATCTGGTAGGGACCTGACGCGCCCGGCGCTGAACCGGGGCATGGCAGGCCGGGTCAGCACTGGCGCGTGCGCCGAGCCGCTTGCGTTACAACCGCGTATGCGACCGACCATCCACTACCAGGGCCAGGTGATCACGCCTGACGATTTCGAACGCCGTTGGAAACAATCGGCCGCGGCGCTGCAAGGCGCAGGCGTCGGCGAAGGCGACGTGGTGGCCCTGCTGATGCGCAACAGCCCCGAGGCAGTGGAACTGATGATCGCCACGCGCCACCTGGGCGCGCAGTGGTGCCCGGTGAACTGGCACTTTCTGACCGACGAGGTGCAGTACATCCTGGGCAACAGCGGCGCCCGCGTGCTGGTGGCCGACGACACCTTG
>JBBQMM010000607.1:0-1893 GCA_038328935.1 Burkholderiales bacterium | reverse complement strand
ACCTGCGCGTGCAGACGGTGAACCGCGTGCTGGAACTGGCGCTGCAGGCCGACGGCCGGGTCACGGTGGACATGGGCGAGCCGGTGTTCGAACACGCCCGCATCCCGTTCGATCCCCGCGGCCTGCAGCCACACCGCGAAGCAGGCTGGGAGACCTGGCCGCTGCACGGCGTGCAGCTGGCCGTGCTGTCGATGGGCAACCCGCACGCCGTGATACGTGTGGCCGACACTGAACAGGCTGCGGTGGCCACGCTGGGCCCGGCCATCGAGCGTGATGAACACTTTGCGCAGGGCGTCAACGTCGGCTTCCTGCAGCCGCTGTCGCGCAGCGAAGCGCGCCTGCGAGTCTTTGAACGCGACGCTGGCGAAACGCTGGCCTGTGGCACCGGCGCCTGCGCGGCGGTGGTGGCCGGCATCAGGCTGGGCTGGCTGGACGCCGCCGTCGAAGTACACACCCGCGGTGGCGAGCTGCGCATCGAATGGGCCGGCATGGGCACCCCGGTGCGCATGACCGGCCCCGCACAAACCGTTTTTGAAGGAGAGATCGAGCTGTGAGCACCACCGTCAACACACCGGCAGGCCCGGCCCCAGGAGCAGCTGGCGCCAGCGCCGGGGTGCAGGGCATCACCGAGCACGACATCGCCCAGTACCTGGCCAACAACCCCGGCTTCTTTGAACGCCACGCCGAGCTGCTCGCCACCGTTCAGCTGACCAGCCCGCACGGCCAGCGTGCCGTTTCTTTGCAAGAGCGACAGATGGAAATGCTGCGCGAACGCAACAAGGGCCTCGAGCACAAGATCATGGACATGGTGCGCAACAGCCAGGACAACGTGGCGTTGTTCGACCGCCTGCACCGCTACACCCGCAGCGCTTTGGTGGTACTGGATGCAGCCGCCATGCCGGCGCACCTGCTGCAGTCGTTGCAGCATGAATTTCTGATTCCGCAAGTGGCCCTGCGGCTGTGGGGCCTGCCCGGGCAACATGCCGACGAGCCCCACGCGCAGCCAGTGACCGACGACGTCAAGAGCTTCACCGGCAGCCTGGCGCTGCCCTACTGCGGCCTGAACTCCGGCTTCGAGGCCGGTGAATGGCTGGAGCAGCCCGAGACCATCCAGTCGCTGGCGATGATTCCTCTGCACCACGGGGAGCACAGCTTCGGCCTGCTGGTGCTGGGTTCACCTGACGCCACCCGCTACACCGCCACCATGGGCACCGAATTCCTGGTGCGTGTGAGCGAGATCACCAGCGCTGCCCTGGCGCGCCTGTACCGCCCGGCGGACAGCGCAGCCGCGGCAGCCACGGCAGCTTCGGCGCTGGCTGACGACTGACAGGTCAAGAGCGCCGCGGCCGTGGCCGAAACCCAGCTGAACGAGGCGCTGCTGTCGTTTGTGCAGCACCTGCGCGTGGAGCGCCGGCTGGCCGACCGCACGCTGGCGATGTACACCGAGGCGCTGCTGCGGCTGCAGGCCTGTGCGCTGGCCAGCGGTGTCGAGCTGGCGGCGGCGCAGCCGCACCATCTGCGCGGCTGGGTGGCGCAGTTGCGCACGCGGGGCCTGGCGCCGCGCAGCATTGCCATTGCGCTGGCCGCCTGGCGCGGCCTGTATCGCTGGTGGGGACGCCAGGGCCGCGTGCTGGCCAACCCGGTGGACGGCCTGCGCCCGCCCAAGGCGCCCAAGCCGCTGCCCAAGGCCTTGTCAGTGGAACAGGCGGTGGCGCTGGCCGCAGACCGCAGCGACGCGCAGGGCAACCCCGCGCTGGCCGCGCGCGACCACGCCATCACCGAGCTGCTGTACAGCAGCGGCTTGCGCATCGGCGAGCTGCTGGGCCTGGACGTGGTGGCATCGGGCACCGCCAGAGGCTGGGTCGACACCGCCGACGCCACCGCCCACGTGCT
>JBBQMM010000606.1:0-1900 GCA_038328935.1 Burkholderiales bacterium | reverse complement strand
CACGATGGCCAGCAGCAGGCCGCGCGACTTCCATTTGTCTTCGGACGCGAAGTAGGGCCGGGTCAGCGCCCAGGCCTTGCGGCAGAAGTCCTTGAAGGCGGCGAACTTGCCGGGCACGGTGGGAGCCAGGGGCGTCTGGGGCATGGGAGTCATCCTTGGAGGATTGAAGGAGGCGGAAATGGCAGCCAGTGTAGTGCCGCACCCTGTCGCGTGGGTGAATGGCCGCCGGGGCGGAACTCGCTAGGATGGCCGGATGAACACCTCCCCGTCCCCTTCCTACGAAGGCAGCATTGACTGCACCGTGCGCGGCCCCTTGCTGCTGATCGCCATCAACCGCCCGGCCAAGCGCAACGGTTTCACGCCCAAGATGTTCCGTGAACTCGGCGAAGCCTACACGCGGCTGGACGACGACCCCGCCTTGCGGGTGGGTGTGCTGCACGCGGTCGGCGACCACTTCACCGCCGGGCTGGACCTGCCGACGATTGCGCCGCTGATGCAGCGCGGCGAAAAAGCCGTGCCGCCGGGCCTGGTCGATCCGCTGGACCTCGGTATGGAAGGTTACCGGCGCCGCAGCAAACCCATGGTGGTTGCGGTGCAGGGCATCACCTACACGCTGGGTATTGAGCTGATGCTGGCGGCCGACATCGTGGTGGCGGCTGACAACTGCCGCTTTTCACAGCTTGAGGTCAAGCGCGGCATCATGGCCACCGGCGGTGCGACCCTGCGCATGGCCGAGCGCGCGGGGCTGGGCAATGCGCTGCTGCATCTGCTGACCGGCGACGAGTTTGGCAGTGCGGAAGCGCTGCGGTTGAACTTCGTGCAGAAGGTGGTGCCCGCCGGTCAGGCGCTGGACGAGGCCCTGCGGATTGCCGACGCCATTGCGGCCCAGGCGCCGCTGGCGGTGGTGGCCACACGCAAGAATGCACTCAAGGCGGTGGAACACGGCCCGGTGCTGGCCATGCAGGACTTCATCACGGTGCAGCAGGGCCTGTCGCGCAGCGAAGACGCGGCGGAAGGCGTACGCTCGTTTGTGGAAAAGCGGCCGGCGAAGTTTCAGGGCCGTTAAGTTCAATACCGTTCGGGCTGAGCCTGTCGAAGCCTGTTTCCCCGTTACAACCCTTCGACCCTTCGACACGCTCAGGACAGGCCAGGCTCAGGGCGAACGGCCCCGGCGAGTGGTGCGGGCGGCAAGCCGAGGTTGACGTCCTGCGACAGCTGGTTGGAGACGCCGCTGACCACGTGGCCGGAAGGCACATGCTGCGAGGCTGCATCAACATGGCCGGTCTGGTCGTCAAAGAAAAAATCAGGCTCGAACTCGCGCAGGAATTCCCCCTTGGCCAGTCCGCCGAGAAACATGGCTTCATCGACCTCGATGTTCCAGTCCATCAGCGTGCGGATCGCGCGCTCGTGCGCCGGTGCGCTGCGCGCCGTCACCAGCGCCGTGCGTATGCGCATGCGCGAGGTGCCGACTTGCTGCAGGCGGTGCAGCGCTTCGAGCAGCGGCTTGAAGGGACTGGCCAGCAAGGGTTGCGTGGCCTTGTCGCGTTCATGCGCCTGGAAGGCCGACAGGCCGTGCGACTGGAACACGCGTTCGGCCTCGTCGGAAAAAATCACCGCGTCGCCGTCAAACGCGATGCGCACTTCATGCGGGTGCTGGTCGCTGGCATGGGCCGACTGCGGATACACCTGCGCGGCAGGCACGCCGGCTGCCAGCGCCTCGCGCACGTCGCTGAGGTGGGTCGACAAAAACAGCGGTGTATGACGCGGATCTGCAAGGCTATTTCGACTCGATCCCGCACGACAAGCTGATGAAGGGCGTTGAGACCCGAGTTTCCGACGGCTCAATGCTTAAGCTCATTCGCTTGATCCTGCGGGCGCCCATTCAGGATGGGAAGCAACC
>JBBQMM010000605.1:0-1959 GCA_038328935.1 Burkholderiales bacterium | reverse complement strand
GCGGAAACGGAATGATCACGCGCACGGTCTTGTCCGGCCAGGCCTGTGCCGAGCCTGCCGAAGCGGTTTGGGCCTGCGCTGCCAGCGGCGCTGCAGCAGCCAGCAAGCTCAGGCTGGTGGCGACCAGTAAACGTTGTGCGGTGGGCATCGGGGGTCTCCGTTCTTGCGTCAGTGATTTCTGTCAGTCGACACCGTGCAGGCTCAGCAGCGCCTTCATTCGGTGCAGCGCCAGTTCGGGCTGTTCGATCAAACCAGCTGCGTCAGCCAGACGAAACAGTTCGCACAGGTGCACCAGCGAGCGCGTGCTCTGCTGCCCACCCACCATCACGAAGTGGCTCTGGTGGCCGTTGATCCAGGCCATGAACACGACGCCGGTCTTGTAGAAGCGCGTCGGCGCCTGAAAGATGTGGCGCGACAGCGGCACGGTGGGCGCCAGGATGCGCTGGAAGCGCGCTTCATCGCCAGCAGCCAGAGCGGCCAGCGCTGCGCTGGCAGCGGGCGCGATGGCGTCGAAGATGCCCAGCAGCGCGTCGCTGTGCTGGTGCCGGGGCTGCGCACCCACGCCGTCGCCGGCAATCAACTCGGCGTAGTTGAAGTCGTCGCCGGTGTACATGCGCACACCTTGGCCGTCAGCACCACCCGTGCTGGGCAGGCGGCGGCGCATCTCGATTTCCTTGTCCTTGTCCAGCAGCGAAATCTTGATGCCGTCCACCTTGGACGCGTTGGCGTTGATCACGCCCAGCGCCGTGTTCATCGCAGCGTGCGTGTCGCTGCTGCCCCAATAGCCGGCCAGTGCAGGGTCGAACATGTCGCCCAGCCAATGCAGCAGCACGGGTTGCCGGGCCTGGCGCAGCACGCGGTCGTACACCTTCTCGTAGTCTGCCGGGCCCTTGGCCACGCGGGCCAGCGCGCGGCTGGCCATGATGATGAGGCGGCCACCCAGCGCTTCGATGGCGGCCATTTGCTCCTCGTAGGCGCTGATCACGTCGTCGATGCTTCTTGCAGCCTCCGGCGCCAGGTGGTCGGTGCCGCAGCCGCTGGCCAGACAGGCGCCGGGCACGTCTTTGGAGGCATTGATCGAGCGCTTGATCAGTTCCAGCGAGGTCGGCCAGTCCAGCCCCATGCCCCGCTGCGCGGTGTCCATTGCTTCGGCAACGCCCAGACCCAGGCGCCACAGGCGCTGGCGGTAGGCGATGGTGCTGTCCCAGTCGATGGCGCAGTCCAGCCAGGGGTTGATGTTGGCGCGTGCATCAGCCACCACGTGCGCGGCCGAATACGCGATGCGTGACAGGGGCGTGCCGGGCGCGGCGGGTGTGAACGAGCCGGGCCCGCGCAGCGTGTAGGGCTGCAGCGTTCCGTCAGCCGTGGGCAGGGTGATCTGCATCTCAGACCTGCAGCGCCGGCAGGTCCACCCAGCGGCGTTCTTTCCAGCTCTGCAACGCGGCTTCCACCAGCTGCACGCCTTTGGCGCCTTCGGGCAGCGTCCAGCGGTAGGGCGCGTCTTCGGCCACGTGGCGGATGAAGGCTTCCCACTGGATCTTGAAGCCGTTGTCGTAGGTCTCGGCGTCGGGCACTTCCTGCCACTGCTCGAAGAAGTTCATGTTCTGCTTCACGTCGGGGTTCCACACCGGCCTCGGAGTCGTCACGCGCGACTGTGCGCGGCAGCTTTGCAGGCCGGCCACGGCCGAGCCGTGCGTGCCGTCGACATGGAAGGTGACGAGATCGTCCCGCCGCACGCGCGTGACCCAGGAGCTGTTGACCTGCGCGATGACCGGCTGGCCGTCGTCGCCCTTCAACTGGAAAGTGGCGTAGGCCGCGTCGTCGGCCGTGCAGGCATAAGGCTGGCCCGCTTCGTCCCAGCGCAGGGGAATGTGGGTGGCCCCCAGGCAGGACACCGATTGAACCTCGCCAAACAAGTTATCGAGCACATAGCGCCAGTGGCACATCATGTCCAGAATC
>JBBQMM010000604.1:0-1987 GCA_038328935.1 Burkholderiales bacterium | reverse complement strand
CTTCCAGCAGGCGAAGGACGTCATTCCAGCTTTCGGCGTGCCGGCGGTGAACACTCTGATTCTGCTGACCTCCGGCGCCACGGTGACCTGGGCGCACTGGGGCCTGAAGGTTCAGAAGCGCGCCCACCTCATCTTTGGCCTGACGCTGACGGTGTTGCTCGGCTGCCTCTTCGTGTTCCTGCAGGCCGAAGAGTACAGCCACGCCTACCACGAACTCGGCCTGACCATGAATGCCGGCATCTACGGCGCGACCTTCTTCCTGCTGACGGGCTTCCACGGCTTCCACGTGTCGATGGGCACGCTGATGCTCTTCGTGATCCTGCTGCGCTGTATCAAGGGTCACTTCAAGCCCGAAAACCACTTCGCGTTCGAAGCCGTTGCCTGGTATTGGCACTTCGTTGACGTGGTCTGGATAGGTCTGTTCATCTTCGTGTACTGGATCTAGACCAGTACCCGTCTGAACGATCCGAAGGGCGCTCCTGGTGAGCGCCCTTTTCATTTGAGGCAGCGCAAAAATCGGCAGTCCGCCCACCGCGCCCGCACGTAGGAACTAGTGCGGCTTGATGATCCCCAGTGACGACAGAATCATCAGCATCGCGAACAGCGCCAACGACAGCCCGACGCGGATGGTCAGCGCCTTCACCGTCGACGTGCCCTGGCCCTTATTGCGGAACAAGCTGAAAAAAGCGGTGCCCAACGAACCGATAATCATGATGAGCATCGCGATCACAATGAAACGAATCAGGGGTTGGTCTTCCATAAGGGCTGCCTGCGCATCACGGCGGGTGGTGAAAGCTAAGCCGCACTGTAGCGCCGGGCGACCGCTCGTGAAAGAGACCTGATTGCATGTCACTGGCTTCGTCTGTGTGGCTACGCGCTGTCCTGGCGACCGCTGCCATTGCGCTGCTCTGCTCGCTGGGCAACTGGCAGCTCGACCGCGCACGCCAGAAGCGTGCGCTGCACGCCGGGTTCACCCGCCAACTCGCGGCGCCAGCACTCGAACTGACCCTGCATGGAGCCGAGTCCCTGCCCGATCAGGCGTGGCGGGCCGCGGTCGGCGCGGGCCACTACGGGCCGCCGGCACTGCTCCTCGACAACCGCATGCGCGACGGCAAGGTCGGCTATGAAGTGCTGAGCGGTTTTACGCTGGCGGACGGCCGGCGCCTGCTGGTCAACCGCGGCTGGCTGCCGGCACCGCCCACGCGCGATCAAGTGCCGGCCGTCGAATTGCCCATTGCAGACATGATCCTTCGCGGGCGCCTTGCGCCGGCACCGTCCACTGGCATCGTGCTGGGTGACGCCAGGCAACCGGAAGCTGCAGGCGCCGATGTCTGGCGCCTGCAGCACGTCGACTTTGCGGTGCTGTCTGCGCAGTTTCCCCCCGGCTTCCTGCCGGTGCTCCTCTACCTGGATGCAAGCGAGCCGGCCGGTTACGATCGCCGCTGGGTGCTGCCCGCACCCGACGATGGCAAGCACACGGCCTATGCCGTCCAGTGGTTTGCAATGGCGGCCACCGTCGCCGTCATCTTTCTGTTTTACCTGCGCCGCCGCCAGGCCGCCATCAAGTCTGACCCCTCATGAACACCCCAACCACCGTCCCGTCCCTCACGCGCAACCGCCTGATGCTCCTGCTCATTACAGGCGCTTTCGTGGCACCTATCGTCATTGCCGGGCTGCTGGCGTCCGGCAAGCTGAACTGGCAACCGGACATCCTGACCAACCACGGACAGCTCATCTCGCCGCCGATCAACTTCACTGCGCTGCCGGCATCAGAGGCGTCCCGGCCGCTGCGCGCCCTGCCACCGGCCGACTGGGCGCTGCTGTATGTCAGCGATCAGCCCTGCGACGTGGCCTGCACGGCCGTGCTGCGGGAGCTCGCGGCGATGCGGCTGGTGATCGGCAAGAACGGCACGCGCCTGTCGGTGTTCGGCGTTTTTGCGGCCGAACAGCCGCCCAGCGATGTCCGTCTGCTGGTCGATCCGGTGCT
>JBBQMM010000603.1:0-2052 GCA_038328935.1 Burkholderiales bacterium | reverse complement strand
GCAAAAGGTTGCCGGGCTGCACCGCCGCGAGCATCGAAGCCGCCGCCTTCAGGCGAACAGCGCCGCCAGGGCCTGCCCCGGATCCGGCGCGCGCATGAAGGCTTCGCCGACCAGGAAACTGTGCACGCCTGCGGCCCGCATGCGGTGCACGTCGGCCTGCGCCAGGATTCCGCTTTCGGTCACCAGCAGCCGGTCGGCAGGCACGCGCGGCAGCAGGGCCAGGGTGGTGTCAAGCCGAACCTCGAAGTTCCGCAGGTCGCGGTTGTTGATGCCCACCAGCGGCGTTTGCAGCTTCAGGGCGCGGTCAAGTTCATCGCCGTCGTGCACTTCCACCAGCACAGCCAGACCCAAAGCCAGGGCGCAGGCTTCCAGAGCCGACATTTGCGCGTCGTCCTGGCAGGCGGCGATCAGCAGGATGGCGTCGGCCCCCATCGCCCGCGCTTCATAGACTTGGTATTCGTCGACCATGAAGTCCTTGCGCAATACCGGCAGGCTGCAGGCGGCGCGGGCCTTTTGCAAATAGGCCGTACTGCCCTGGAAGAACTGAACGTCGGTCAGCACGCTGAGACAGGCCGCGCCCCCGACTTCATAGCTGGCGGCAATCTCGGCCGGCACGAAATGTTCACGCAGAACGCCTTTACTGGGGCTGGCCTTCTTCACTTCAGCAATCACGGCCGCCTGCCCTTGCGACAGCTTGGCCCGCATGGCGCCGGTGAAGTCGCGCGGCGGCGGCAAGCCTTCAGCTTCGGCACGCACGGCTGGCAGCGGCCGGGCCAAACGCGCTGCGGCCACTTCTTCGTGCTTGACAGCGACGATGCGCTTGAGGATGTCCGACATGACCCGCCCTCTTCAGCCCGCCGGCCTGAACTTGTTGGTGACGGCTACGAACTGGCTCAGCTTGGCCAGCGCACGCCCCGAAGCCACAGCCTCGCGCGCCATGCGCACGCCTTCAACGACCGAGCCCGCCACGTTGGCGCAATACAGCGCCGCGCCCGCGTTCAGCAACACGACGTCGCGCAGCGGCCCGTCTTCATTGGCCAGCACACGCTGGATGCACTGCACCGACTCATCCTTGTTGGCCACACGCAGCACGCGCGAGTCGTACACCGGCAGGCCGAAGTCGCTGGGGTGGATGGTGTATTCACGCACCTCGCCGTCCTTCAATTCGCCCACCAGCGTTTCGCCCGACAGTGAAATCTCGTCCATGCCATTCATGCCGTAGACCACCATCACGTGCTCGCTGCCCAGGCGCTGCAGCACCCGCACCTGAATGCCCACCAGGTCGGGGTGGAACACGCCCAGCAACTGGTTGGGCGCGCCGGCCGGGTTGGTCAGCGGGCCCAGGATGTTGAAGATGGTGCGCACGCCCAGTTCCTTGCGCACAGGCGCGGCGTGTTTCATCGCTGCGTGGTGGTTGGGCGCGAACATGAAGCCGATGCCGGTCTCGGCCAGACAGGTAGCCACCTGTTCGGGCAGCAGGCCGATGTAGGCGCCCAGGGCTTCCATCACGTCGGCCGAGCCGCTGGTGGACGACACGCTGCGCCCGCCGTGCTTGGCCACGCGCGCTCCGGCCGCTGCCGCGACGAACATCGACGCCGTGCTGATGTTGAAGGTGTGCGAACCGTCGCCCCCCGTCCCCACGATGTCGACCAGATGCGTGCGGTCAGCCACCACGACCGGCGTGGCGAACTCGCGCATCACCTGCGCGGCGGCAGCAATCTCGCCGATGGTTTCCTTCTTCACGCGCAGGCCCATCGCGAAGGCTGCAATCATCACTGGCGACATCTCGCCGCCCATGATGCGGCGCATGAGGGCCAGCATCTCGTCGTGGAAGATCTCGCGGTGGTCGATGATCCGCGTCAGCGCTTCGGTGTTGGTGATCGGGGTCGGCATGGCGGGTTCCTACAGGTGCTGGCGCAGCAGCGGGATGGCGCGTTCGATGTCAGCGGCCGAGACGTCCAGGTGCGTCACCAGGCGCAGCCGGTACAGGCCCGTGCACAGGATGCCGGCGGCGCGCAGGCGGTCCACGGCGCCGGCGGCCTTCTCGGGCGC
>JBBQMM010000602.1:0-2054 GCA_038328935.1 Burkholderiales bacterium | reverse complement strand
GATGCAAGAAGACGCCCCCTGGCTGGACGCCGTGAAGTGGGACCGCGACGGCCTGGTACCCGTGATCGCGCAGGAAGCCGGCAGCGGCGACGTGCTGATGTTTGCCTGGATGAACCGCACCGCGCTGGCCACCACGGCGGCCCGTGGGCAGGCGGTGTACTACAGCCGCAGCCGCCAGCGCCTGTGGCACAAGGGCGAAGAGTCGGGGCACTTCCAGCGCGTGCACGAGATACGCATGGACTGCGATAACGACGTCGTGCTGCTGAAGGTGACGCAGCTCGGTCACGAGCCTGGCGTGGCCTGCCACACCGGGCGCCACAGCTGCTTTTATCAGCGGCTGGAAGACGGTGCCGGCTCAGCGATGGACTGGCGTGCGGTGGAGCCGGTGCTGGTCGACCCCGAGCGCATGTACAAGAAGTGAAAACGAAACCATGAGACCCGCGGCATGAACAGCCCCGAAGGCAACGACACCCTGGCGCGGCTGGCGTTGGTGATCGAATCGCGCATGCCGCAGGCCGGCGGAGACCCCACAAAAAGTTATGTCGCGCGCTTGTTTTCCAAAGGCACCGACGCCATCTTGAAGAAGGTGGGCGAAGAAGCCACGGAGCTGGTGATGGCTGCGAAGGACGCAGACCGCGGCCGCATCGTGGCCGAAGCTGCCGACCTGTGGTTCCACAGCATGGTGGCATTGGCCGCCTTCGGCATCAAGCCGGCCGAGGTGCTGGCCGAGCTGGAGCGGCGTGAAGGGCTGTCAGGCCTGGAAGAGTTTGCATTGCGCAAGGCGCAAGATCGAGACGATCAGCGCAAAGGAGAAATTACATGAATTCCATTGGCAACGACATCCTGCTGCGCGGCACCCGCGACGAGCCCCGTGAAGGCCTGCGCATGCTCACGCACATCCTGTACGCACTGCACACCTTGTCGTGGTTCTCGGCCGGCATCTTCTCCGTCATTGCCATGGTCATCAATGTCGTCAAGCGGCCCAGCCTGCCTGATGACTTCTACCGCAGCCACTTCCGCTGGCAGTCGCGCACCTTCTGGTTCACGCTGTTGTGGCTGGCGCTCAGCTCGCCTCTGTTCGTGCTGCTGTGGTTGCCCGGCGCCGCGGCCTGGTTCGTCATCGGTCTGTGGTATTTGTACCGTTTCGTGCGCGGCTGGTGGGCCTTCAACGACAACCGGCCGATGCCGGTCTGAATACCCGGCACAACCACTGTGCTGGCCCAGCGACCATGAACGCCGACCCGAACTGCATCTTCTGCAAGATCATCGCCGGGCAGATACCCTGCAAGCGAGCCTACGAAGACGACGAGCTGCTGGCCTTCCACGACATCAACCCGTGGGCGCCGGTGCATGTACTGGTGATACCCAAGCAGCACATCGCCGCGCTGACCGACGCTGGCGCCGCGCACGAGGCGCTGCTCGGCCGCATGCTGGGCCTGGCCCCGCGGCTGATGCGCGAGCTGGGCGTGAGCAACGGGTTTCGCACCGTCATCAACACCGGGCGCGACGGCGGGCAGGAGGTCTACCACCTGCACATGCACGTGATGGGCGGGCCCAGACCCTGGAGCAAGGGGTGACTTCGACCCGGTTATCCGGCTGCCCGACCCGCCCTGGGGTCATGGTCGTGAACCGTAGAATGGGCGATCAGGCTTTATTGGAGAAAGCATATGGGATCGTTCAGCATTTGGCATTGGCTGATCGTGTTGCTGGTGGTGGTGGTGATCTTTGGCACCAAGAAACTGCGCAACATCGGCTCTGACCTTGGCGGCGCCGTCAAGGGTTTCAAGGACGGCATGAAGAGCGGCGGCGAAAGCCCCGAAAACGAGGCCCCTGCACAGCAGGTCGCGAACACCAAACGCGTGGACGCCAACACCGTCGACGTCGAGGCCAAGACCAAGAGCTGATGGCGCACCGGCGTGACGCCCCGGCGGCCCGCAAGGGCCTCACCGGGGCTTGGTTGTTGCGCCGCGATGCCTTTGCACACCACCCCGCTGCCTGATCGACTTCGGCTTCGACAAACTGGCCCTCATCGGCGCCGTGGCGCTGATCGTCAT
>JBBQMM010000601.1:0-2062 GCA_038328935.1 Burkholderiales bacterium | reverse complement strand
CCGAAGGGGTGGACATCACGCCCCAGGGGGCCGACCGCGACGCACCGGCATGGGTGGAAGACGCGGCCACGCTGGGCTACATCCGCACCTGCCAGGGCACGCGGGCGGGCGACGCCATCCACCCGGACTACATCAACCGCGTGTTGACCTCCGCCAAGCTGGCCGAAGCCAACGACGCCTACGGTGCCGGCAAGTGGGCGCAGGCGCGCACCCTGTATGGCCAGGCGCTGGCCGGTGAAGGAGGCGACCAGCTGCGCACGCACACCGGCCTGTACCTGACCAACTGGCGGCTGGGCAACCGCAAGGCGGCGGCAGATGCCTTTGGCCGCATCGTCGACCAGGGCCTGGAGAACAAGCGCCTGGGCACCAAGTTCCTGTTCCGCCCGGGCACCGCGGCGCTGTGGGCCGACCCCAAGGCCGGCCCCTCGGCCTACCCGATGTGGCTGCAGGAAATCTCCAGGCGCGGCGCCAGCCGCTCCAGCTGTCTGGAACTGGTGGGCCACACCAGCGCCAGCGGGCCCGAGCCGATGAACGAGCGACTGTCGCTGCTGCGCGCTGAAGAGTTGAAAAAGCAGATCGGCCGGCTGGCGCCGACGCTGAGCCCGCGCATGATCGCCACCGGCCTGGGTTCACGCCAGACCATGATCGGCACCGGCCGCGACGACGCCAGCGACGTGCTCGACCGGCGCGTGGAATTCAAGGTCGTCGGCTGCTGAGCACCGGGCTCTGGGCCGGCGCCGGCGCCACGAAGGGCTGGCGCAGCCGGCGCCAGACCTTCAGCGCGTCCACCGTGGCCGCCACGTCGTGCACGCGGATCACATGGGCACCCGCTTCCGCCGCGGCCAGCGCGGCGGCCACGCTGGCCGCCACCCGTTCGTGCGCCGGTTTGCCGCCCGTCAGCGTGCCCAGCATGGCCTTGCGTGACAACCCCACCAGCAGCGGGCGCCCCAGCGCCAGCAACCGGGCCTGTTGCGCCAGCAGCTGGCAGTTCTGCTCCAGCGTCTTGCCAAAGCCGTAGCCCGGGTCCAGCACCACGCGCTCGGCGGCCACGCCGGCCTGCAGCACGCGCTGTAGCTGGGCGGCCAGAAAAGCCGCCACCTGCCGCGTCACGTCGTCATACACGGCCAGCGACTGCATCGTGGCCGGCTCGCCCACCATGTGCATCAGGCACAGCCCGGCGCTCGGGTGCGCGGCGCAGGTCTGCAGCGCCTGCGCTTCGCGCAACGCGCGCACGTCGTTGATGATGTCGGCGCCGGCGTCCAGCACGGCGCGCATGACCTCGGCCTTGGAGGTGTCGACCGAAATCGGCAGCCCCAGCGTGACGGCGGCCCGCACCACGGGCAGCACGCGCTTCAGCTCCTCGGCGGCCGGCACCGGCGGCGCGCCGGGGCGGGTGGACTCGCCGCCGATGTCCAGGATGTCCGCGCCCTCTTGCACCAGTTGTTCGCAGCGTTGCAGGGCCCGCCGTTCGTCGAAGGGCTGGCCGCCGTCAGCAAAGGAATCGGGCGTGACGTTGACGATGCCCATCACCAGCGCCTGCGGCAAGACCAGGCGAAACCGGCCGGCCTGCCAGTGCAGCACTTCGCGCGTGGCAGCGGGCGGTGACGAGGGCTGTGCTGCGGTGGCCACGGCGCCAGCCAGGGTGGGCGCTGAAATCGCGCCCGTGGTCGAAGGGAGGGTGGGTACCATGCACGACTGTAGCGGCGCCGCACACCTTCGATGTAGCCAGTCGATCTGTCATGAACTCACGGTCATGAACTCACTGTCATGAACTCAACCGTGGCACCCCCGGCTGAGAGGCTGAGAGCATCCAAGGCCCCTGTCGGCGCCCGGCGTTCGCGGAGAAAAAAGGGCGTCACGGCCAGGCCTTTGCTCCCTCTCCCTTCCAGGGAGAGGGTTGGGGGCGAGGCGGGGGTTTCGCGCCGCATGCGGCGAGCCCGCTAAGCGATGCCGGCTTGCAGGCCGGCATGCGCACTGCAAGTGAGGGTGCAATGCCGGCAAATCAACGACTTGGAAGTTTTGTTTCTTGAGAGGCCAAGCTGGCAACCAGCCCGGCCAAAGC
>JBBQMM010000600.1:0-2074 GCA_038328935.1 Burkholderiales bacterium | reverse complement strand
GGGTATGCCGGGCTGGACAACGAACTGTTCTACATGGACAAGACGATGATGGTGTTCGGCGACGCGAAGAAGGTGGTCGAGGACATGGTGAAGGCGGTGGAGTGAACCGGCAAGTGCTCAGGCGCACGCCATGCGGTCCCTGCTCACTTTGATAGACCGCTGAAATTGGTTGTATAAAAAAATATTGACGTATTTTTTTTGATATAGATGAGAATCCATGGCTCTTGTGAAAGGAGACGCCAGTGGACGCCCCTTATCGAGCCGGCCGCTACATCCAGCAAACCAGCGGCTACAGGGCCTTCATTCCGGCACCCTTGCCGCCAGACCCGCCCTTGGCTTACAGCGGCGAACTGCTGGCCCTGCTGTCCAACGCTGACCGAGACATTGGCCGCCTGGATGCCCTGGCCATACTGCTGCCCAACCCCGACTTGTTTGTCGCGATGTACGTTCGGCACGAAGCCGTGCTGTCGTCGCAGATCGAAGGCACGCAGAGCACGCTGGAAGACGTGCTGGCCTTCGAGGCCGATGCTGTGCGCGACGACACGCCCAAAGACGTGGCCGAAGTGGTGAACTGCGTGCGCGCCATGAACCATGGCCTGGCGCGCCTGGCCGACCTGCCTTTATCGCTGCGCCTGCTGCGCGAAGTTCACGGCGAGTTGATGCAAGGCGTGCGCGGCGGCGACAAGGCGCCCGGCGAATTCCGCGTCTCGCAAAATTGGATCGGCGGCCAGGGCTGCACGCTGCGCGACGCGGCCTTCGTGCCGCCACCACCGCATGCGCTGATGGCGGCGCTGGGCGACCTGGAGATGTTTTTGCACAGCGCACGCAACAGCGTGCCCCTGCTGATGCGCTGCGGCCTGGCGCACGCGCAGTTCGAGACCATCCACCAATTTCTGGACGGCAACGGCCGCGTCGGCCGCCTGCTCATCACCCTCATGCTGTGCGAAGAAGGCGCGCTCACGCGGCCGCTGCTGTACCTGTCGCTGTACCTCAAGGCGAACCGCGCCGAGTACTACGACCGCCTCACCGCCATCCGCCAGCACGGCCATTGGGAGCCCTGGCTGGCCTTCTTCCTTCGCGGCGTGAGCAGCACCGCGCGTGCCGCCACGCGCACGGCACAAGAAATCGTGGCCTTGCGCGACAGCCACCGCGCCGCCGTGGCGCGCCACGCCAGAGCGCTGGCCTTGCTGGACGCGCTGCTGCGCCAACCCACGGTGTCGGTCAGCCGCGTGGCGCAACTCGTTGCTTGCACTTTCCCGACGGCCGCCAAACTGGTCCAGGACTTCGCGCAGCGCGGCTGGCTGCATGAAGTTACGGGCTATGGCCGCAACCGACTCTGGCGTTACCAGCCTTATCTGGACCTGTTCCACCGCGATGCAGTGGACGCGCCCGTGGCAGGCACTCTCTGACAGCCAGACAGCCCGGACAATGTGCCGGCACAACACCGAACCCCGAACGCAGCGCAACCACTCCATGGCCACCCGCAAGAAAGCAAGCCCGGCGCCGACACCTGCATCAGCCCCAACCACGGCGTCCTACCAGCACCCCGACGCCAAGGCACTGATCAGGCCCGAGGCCGAGACCTGGCGCGTGCGGGCCTTGCCCGAACGGGCGGATCTGGAAATCCGCTTTCCCCGCGTCGAGGGCTTTGCCTTCGAGCCCGATGCCGAGGTCAAGATGGACTGGGTCGGTGTGCCGGAGCTGACGATCAACCCTTCGAAGATACCGCCCGAAGTGCAGATGAAGGCCGGTCTACCCACCAACCAGGGGCGCCCAACGCTTTACGGCCCCGGCAAGCGGTGAACCTTGACGGGCGCTTCGGCCGCTGGTCGTACGCGCTGCTGCGTGACCGGGCCACGATTGCCAAAGAGATCAATTCGGAATTGAACCGGCTGTCGGGCATGGCGGTCGTGAGCGCTACAGCCACATGAACGTGCTGCTGGCCGAAACCGAAGTTCCCTACGATCAAGTGTTCGAGATGGAAGACATCAACGGCGAATTCGGGCAAGTCGACGTGGCCATCATCCTGGGCGCCAACGACGTCGTGAACCCCGCCGCGCACGTCAAGGGCAGC
>JBBQMM010000599.1:0-2106 GCA_038328935.1 Burkholderiales bacterium | reverse complement strand
ACCATGGGCGAGATCATGTTCCGCGGCAACATCGTGATAAAGGGCTACCTGAAGAACGCTGCGGCCACTGAAGCGGCCTTCGCGGGCGGCTGGTTCCACACCGGCGACCTGGCCGTGATGGAATCCGACCGCTACGTGAAGATCAAGGACCGCAGCAAGGACATCATCATCAGCGGTGGCGAAAACATCAGCAGCCTGGAGGTGGAAGATGCGCTGTACCGCCACCCTGCAGTGCTGGCCTGCGCCGTGGTGGCGCGGCCGGATGCCAAGTGGGGCGAGACGCCGCTGGCCTTTGTCGAGACCAAGCCGGGCGCCAGCGTCACGGCGGCCGAACTGCTGGCCCATTGCCGGGCCTTGCTGGCCGGCTACAAGGTGCCGCGCGAGATCCGGTTTGAAGGCATACCGAAGACCAGCACCGGCAAGATCCAGAAGTTCCAGTTGCGCGACCGTGCGAAGTCTTCATCGGCTGTGGACTGACGATTGACGAGCAGCGAGCAACGAGCGACGGTTGACGAGCAACTATTGACGATTGACGACTGACGATTGACTACTCACGACTGACGATTGACCAGCAACCACATGACCGCAAACAAGCATCTACCAGACGATCCCCAGGCCGCCGAGCCGGTGCTGTTCGAACAGGACGCCCGCGGCGTCGTGACCCTCACGCTGAACCGCCCGCAAAGCTTCAACGCGTTGTCGGAGGCCATGCTGACGGCGCTGCAGTCGGCGCTGGACCGGGTGGCCGCCGATGCCACGGCGCGGGTGGTGGTGTTGGCCGCCTCCGGCAAGGCCTATTGCGCCGGGCACGACCTGAAGGAGATGCGGGCCCAGCCTTCACAGCCCTACTACGAGCGCCTCTTTGCTCAGTGCAGCCGCGTCATGCTGAGCATCCAGCAGCTGCCCGTGCCGGTGATCGCCCGCGTGCAAGGGATGGCCACTGCCGCCGGCTGCCAATTGGTGGCGCAGTGCGACCTGGCGGTGGCCGCGCGCGAGGCGCGCTTTGCGGTCAGCGGCGTCAACCTGGGCCTGTTCTGCAGCACGCCCAGCGTGGCCTTGTCGCGCAACCTGTCGCGCAAGGCGGCCTTCGAAATGCTCGTCACGGGCGACTTCATCAGCGCCGATGAAGCGCAGGCCCGGGGCCTGGTGAACCGCGTGGTGGAAGCCGCTGCGCTAGACACCGAGCTGGCGCGGCTGGTCGACCGCATCGTGAGCAAACCGCGCGTGGCGTTGGCGATGGGCAAGGCGCTGTTCTACCGGCAGCTCGAAAGCGGCATCGCTGCCGCCTATGAAGACGCCGCCAGCACCATGGCCTGCAACATGCTGGACGCCAGTGCGCTGGAGGGCGTGCAGGCCTTCATCGACAAGCGGCCACCCGACTGGGCCGGGCAGCGCTAGAAAAGCGGGCGTCATCGCCAGCTTCGGCGGCCACCGGCGCTACAACCCGTATTGACGCTGTCGGCTGCGGCGCCGCGGAGCACCGGCCGGGCCGGCCGAAGCCGTAGGCACCGGCCTACACCATCACGCTCTGTGGCCTGATGGCCAACTGCGGCCATCCCATGCACGCTTCAGTCCATGCAAGGCGCGCCGCCCGCGCGCGCTGCCAGGAGTCCCGCCATGAGCTTGCCAGGTGTTCACATTCAGCCACCACCCGTTCTTTCGGCCATCGGCTTCAGGGGCCTGGTCGCTGCCAAAGCACGGCCGCTCGTGGCGGGGCTGCTGCTGCTGGCCCTGTTGCTGGTTTACTGCAGCGTGGTTCAAGGAAGCGTGCAGCGCGGCCAGCAGCTGAACCGCCAGATGGCTGACTTCTCCAGCCAGTGCGACGCCAGTGCCAGCCGGTCACGCGCGCCGCACTGCACCACGCTTGCCCAGGCCGATGCTGTTCGCAGCCCGCTGCCGCTGCCGCAGCCCGCAGCCACTCACTGAGAGCATCCAAGGCCCCTGTCGGCGCCCGGCGTTCGCGGAGAAAAAAGGGCGTCACGGCCTGGCCTTTGCTCCCTCTCCCTTCCAGGGAGAGGATTGGGGGCGAGGCGGGGGTTTCGAGCCGCATGCGGCGAGCCCGCTAAGCGATGCCGGCTTGCAGGCCGGCATGCGCACTGCAAGTGA
>JBBQMM010000598.1:0-2122 GCA_038328935.1 Burkholderiales bacterium | reverse complement strand
CGACCGGCGCCATCATCACCACCAAGGCGGTGCATGAACTGCAGCGCACGGGCGGACGCTACGCACTGGTGACGATGTGCATCGGCGGCGGTCAGGGCATTGCGGCGGTGTTCGAGCGGCTGTAAAGCGTCGCGGTCGGCGCGCCGCTGAAGTCACTGCGGCGCGCGCGAAAATCATCGCTGAAAACGCAGCGGGCGTGGCGCAACCGGCTGCGCTTGACGGTGCTGCGGCCGCCAGCTGCAGCCGTGCCCTGCTGCAGTCCGCCGACGCTGACCGTCACCTCGGCTCGGGCAGGTAGCGCACTGCCAGCACGCCGGGTATGGCGGCCAGTGCATCCAGCACCTGGGCCGACACCGCGCTGTCCACGTCCACCAGCGTGTAGGCCATTTCGCCGCGGCTCTTGTTCACCATGTTGTGGATGTTCAGCCCGGCCTGCGCCATGGTGGTGGACATCTGGCCCAGCATGTTGGGCACGTTGCTGTTGGCAATGGCTACGCGCCAGGGCGATTCGCGCACCATGCGCACGGTGGGGAAGTTCACCGCGTTGCTGATCTCGCCCTGTTCCAGGTAGGCACGCAACTGGTCCACCACCATCACGGCGCAGTTGTCTTCGGCTTCGCGCGTGCTGGCGCCCAGATGCGGCAGCGCCACGATCCTTGACTGCAGGCTGCGCGGCTGCTGCAGCAGCTCGGCACTGGGAAAGTCGCACACGTAAGTGCTGAGCTTGTCGGCGCCCAGCGCCTCCAGCACGGCCGCATTGCTGACCACGCCGTCGCGGCTGAAATTCAGCAGCACCGCGCCGGGCCGCATGAGGCCGATATTGCCCTCGTTGACGAGGTGGCGCGTGGCCTCCACCAGCGGCACGTGCAGGGTGACGAACTGTGCGCCCTTGAGCACTTCGTTCACGCTGGCGGCACGCCTGACCTGCGAGGGCAGGCTCCAGGCCGCGTCCACCGTGATCTCGGGGTCGTAGCCCAACACGTTCAGCCCCAGGCCGATGGCCGCTTCGGCCACCATGCAGCCGATCTTGCCCAGGCCCACGATGCCCAGCGTCTGGCCCTGCAACTCATAGCCGCCGAAGTGCTTCTTGCTGTCTTCCACCACCTTGTCGAGGTCGGGTGCGGACACGTCGAGCTCGGACACGAAGCGCAGTGCCGGTGCCAGGTTGCGCGCCGCCATCAGCAAACCCGCCAGCACCAGCTCTTTCACGGCGTTGGCATTGGCGCCCGGCGCGTTAAAAACCGGCACGCCGCGCGCGCTCATCAAGGCCACCGGGATGTTGTTGGTGCCGGCGCCGGCGCGCCCGATGGCGCGCACGCTGGCTGCGATGGGCCTGTTGTGCATGTCGGCGCTGCGCACCAGCACGGCCACCGGATCAGCCACGTCCTTGCCGACGCGGTAGCGCTCGGCCGGCAGCCGCGACAGGCCACCCGCCGAAATGGCATTCAGCACCAGGATGGGCATGCGCCCCGACAAGGGCGAAGGCGCATCAGCCATGTTGAGACTCGAATTCCTTCATGTACGCCACCAGCGCCTGCACGCCGGCCATGGGCATGGCGTTGTAGATGGAAGCCCGCATGCCGCCCACCGAGCGGTGGCCCTTCAACTGCACCATGCTGCGCGCCTCGGCGCCTTTCAGGAAAGCGCTGTCAAGCGTTTCGTCCTTCAGTTTGAAGGGCACGTTCATCAGGCTGCGGCAGTCGCGTGCCACGGGCGCGCTGTAAAAGCCGGTGCTGTCGAGATAGTCGTACAGCAGCGCGGCCTTCTTGCGGTTGTGCACTTCCATCGCCGGCAGGCCGCCCTGCGCCTTGATCCAGTTGAACACCAGCCCCGCGATGTAGATGGCGTAGGTGGGTGGTGTGTTGTACATGCTGTCGTTGTCGGCCACCACCTTGTAGTCAAAGGCCGTCGGTGTGGCGGGCAGCGCGTGGCCGATGAGGTCTTCACGCACGATGACGATGGTCAGGCCGGCAGGGCCGATGTTCTTCTGCGCACCGCCGTAGATGAGGCCGTATTTCGAGACCTCCACCGGGCGCGACAGGATGGAGCTGCTCATGTCGGCCACCAGCGGCACGGCGCCGGTGTCGGGCGTGAAGTGGTATTCCACGCCGCCAATGGTTTC
>JBBQMM010000597.1:0-2130 GCA_038328935.1 Burkholderiales bacterium | reverse complement strand
AGTGCGGCCGTGCGAAGGGCATGGTCTGCACGGCGCCGTAGTACAGCGTGCCGTCGGGCCGCACGATGAAGACGCCGGGCTCCGAGAACAAGGGCGGCTCTTCGATGCCGATGGAGGTGGTGCCACGCGAGGTGCTGATGTACAGGCCCCAAGCGCGCGCGGTGCTCAGATTCAGGTCATATGCCATGCGCAACGTGGGGGCACGAAGCTTGTCGGCCATGGCCTGCGCGCGCTCGCGCCCGTCGCTGGAGATGGCAACCACCTTCACGCCGCGTTTTTCGAACTCGGGCTGCAGGCGACCCAGTTCCAACAGGTACTTCAGGCAGATCGGGCAGTGCAGCCCACGGTAGAAAACCACCAGCGTGAAGTTCGGCGCTGCGTCCTCGCTGAGCGTGAAACTGCCTTGATCCAGCGTCGGCACCTGCAGGGTCGGTACGGGCTGGCGCGGCATCAGGGAGGACAGCGGCTGATCAACGTCGCCAGCGGTGCCAGCAGTGCTCATGGTCATGGGTGTTCTCCAGGGTTCGGGAATGCTTGCACTTTAGCGGCAAAGCTGAGACGATTGGCAACGTTTCGTCTCCACCTTAATGCAATTCATCTCATGTCTGATCGCCTTTCGGCATTGCTCCAGCGCTTCGACTTGCGTGCCCGCGTGGTTCACAGCGGCGCAATCTTCGGCCCGGTCGACTTCGGCGGCAGTGCCGGGGTGGGCCACCTGCACCTGGTGCGACGTGGGCCTTTGCGCGTGACCGACCCACTGGGCCGGCTCAGCATCGTCATGGAGCCAAGCGTGCTGTTCATCCCGCGCCCCGGTGCCCACCGGCTTGACGGTGGCATCGGCGACGGCGGCAACGGCCCGGGCGCCGAAGTCGTAAGCGCATCGATCGACTTCGGCGCCGGGGACGAGAATCCGCTGCTGCGCGGACTGCCGGCCTTGTTGAGCGTGCCGCTGGCGCAATTGCCGGGCCTCGATCTCGCGCAGCAGCTGCTGTTCAGCGAAGCGCAAGCCGGCCGCTGCGGGCACGGCGCCGTGGTGGACCGGCTGACCGAGGTGCTGGTGATCCAGCTCTTGCGGCATGCCATGGCACACCGCCTGGTGGACGGCGGTGTGATGGCCGGCCTGGCCGACGCGCGGCTGGCCAAGGCCATCAGCGCGCTGCATGCCCAACCGGCTCAGGCCTGGAACCTGGACAACATGGCCGCCCTGGCCGGGATGTCACGGGCGCGGTTTGCCGCGCACTTCACGCGCACGGTGGGCCTGCCTCCCGGTGACTACCTCACCGGCTGGCGCCTGGGCTTGGCCCGGACGCTGCTGCGCAAGGGGCTGCCCGTGAAGCAAGTGGCCGCCGAGGTGGGCTACGCCAGCCCGGGCGCCTTCGGGCGCGTGTTCCTGCAGCGTGTGGGTGCGACGCCGACCCACTGGCAGCGCTTCGATGCGGCCGCAATCTGACAACTCAGAGGCTGAGAGTTTTTCGTAGCGAGCGGCTGTCAGGCTAAGCGGACGGAGCGCAGGGACCGGAACGTACTCCATGTACGTGAGGATCCTGAAGCGACGGCCAACGACGCATGGCGGCCGCGCAGTAGAAAAACGCTCAGCCTCTCACTGGAGACAACGACATGCAGCCAAACCAACCCTTCCGAGTGCCGGCAAGCCAACGGGTCGCACTCGCCGGCTTCCTGCTGCTGCTTACCAGCGCCTGCACCACCGTGGCGCCAGCGTCGGTCAAGAGCCACGCGTCGGTGCCGATGCTGAGCGGCTGGTTCGAGAACGAAGAGGTGTTCTACATCACCACCGATGTGTCGCATGCCGATGTAGCCCAGGCCAAGGGCGCGAATTTCGCCCCGCGCCTTGCCGACGCTTTGCCCGTCGGCAAGCCGGTGCCCGGGCGGCCTTCTTCGGTGGACAAGGTCTACGCGGTGACCAACTTCCTGCAGGCCAGCATCTTCGCGTCGGCCCCGTTCCCGATGGGTTCGTCGAGCCGCGACACCGCGTACAGCCCGCTGTGGCAGATGGTCAAGGTCACCTGGGCCACTGGCAGCAAGCCACAGACCCTCAAGTCCGAGGAAGCTGTGCTGGCGGCGGCACAGAACGGTGCCGTCGTGTTGGAGCCGACCCGGGTGGTCCTGAAC
>JBBQMM010000596.1:0-2138 GCA_038328935.1 Burkholderiales bacterium | reverse complement strand
ACTCCAGCAGCCGCCGCGGAACCGGCTCCGCCGGGCCGCCAGCGGCGCCCCCTTGAGGAGGAAGCGCCGCAGGCGCTGCGGGGGTGGGCTAATTCCTCACCGGCTTGCCCGTGGACAGCATGCCCATGATCCGTTCCTGGCTCTTGGGGTGCTCCAGCAGCGAACAGAAGCGCTCGCGCTCCATCGCCATCAGGTACTCCTCGGTCACCAGGCTGCCGGCAGCCACGTCACCACCACACACCACCTCGGCAATCAGCGTGCTGATGTGGAAGTCGTGCGCGCTGATGAAACCACCGTCGCGCATGTTGGCCAGCTGGACCTTGATGGTGGCGATGGCTGAACGGCCCGCCACTGCAAACACCGACTTCGTGGGTGGCCGGTAGCCGCTGTCGTACAGGGCCCTGGCCTGCGCGCTCGCCACGAACAGCAACTCGTCCTTGTGCGGCACGATGATGTCGCTCCACAGCAGGTAGCCGAGCTTGCGGGCCTCGATGGCGCTGGTGGCCACCTTGGCCATCGCAGCGTTCGTGAAACCGTCAGTGACGAACTTCATGATATCGGCATTCGCATTTCCAGCCGACGCCATTTCGGCCGCGCGGCGCGCGATGTAGGCAAGGCCGCCACCACCCGGCACCAGGCCCACGCCCACCTCCACCAGGCCGACGTAGGTCTCCATCGCGGCCACACGGCGCGCGCAGTGCACGGCGATCTCGCAGCCGCCGCCCAGCGCCAGGCCGCGCATCGCCGCCACCACCGGCACCTGGGCATAGCGCAGGCGCAGCATCATGTCCTGCAGCTTCTTCTCTTCGGGCGCAATGCCCTTGGCGCCCGACTTCATGAACACCGGCATCATCGATTCGAGATTGGCGCCCGCCGAGAACACATCGTCGGGCGACCAGATCACCAGGCCCCTGGCGGTCTGCTCGGCCAGCTCCACGGCCTTCAGCAGGCCCTCGGTGACGGTGGCGCTGATGAGGTGCAGCTTGCAGGTGATGCTGGCAATGACGACATCGCCGTCCAGCGTCCAGACGCGCACCTCGTCGTTCCTGAACAGTTCGCGGCCTGCCTTCAGCGGGTCCACCGCGCCCGACCCCAGCACGGCTTCGGGGAAGTGCTGGCGCTCGTACACCGGCAGTTGGCTGCGTGGCACGAAGGCCTGCGCCGCAGGGCTCCAGCTGCCTTCGGGCGTGTGCACGCCACCCTTGTCGGCCACGGGGCCAGCAAACACCCAGGCCGGCAGCGCTGCGGTGCTGAGCGCCTTGCCGGCGTCGATGTCGTCTTTCACCCAGCCGGCCACCTGCAGCCAGCCGGCGTCCTGCCACAGCTCGAACGGGCCCTGCTTCATGCCGAAGCCCCAGCGCATCGCAAAGTCGACATCGCGCGCGCTGTCGGCGATGCTTTCAAGGTGCACCGCGGCGTAGTGGAAGGCGTCGCGCAGGATCGCCCACAGAAACTGCGCCTGCGGGTTGCTGCTTTCGCGCAGCAGCTTCAGGCGCTCTGCGGCCGACTTCTTCAGCATGCGCTCGACGATGGCGTCGGCCTTGCCACCGCCGGCCACGTAGTCGCCCTTGCCGCCGTTGGCGGCCGGGTCCAGGCGCAGGATGTCCTTGCCCACCTTCTTGTAAAAGCCGGCGCCGGTCTTCTGGCCCAGCGCACCTTGCTCGATCAGCCGCGCCAGTACCGCAGGCGTGGCGTAGACGGGGGAGAACGGGTCCGGCGAAGCCTTACCCTCGCCCAGGTTGTCCTGCAGCGTCTTGATGACGTGCGACATCGTGTCGAGGCCCACCACGTCGGCAGTGCGGAAAGTGCCGCTGCTGGCCCGGCCCAGCTTCTTGCCGGTGAGGTCGTCCACCACGTCGACGCTCAAACCGTAAGTCTCGGCCTCCTTGATGGTGGCGAGCATGCCGGCAATGCCCACGCGGTTGGCGATGAAGTTGGGCGTGTCGTGCGCGCGCACCACGCTCTTGCCCAGCGTGCTGGTGACGAAGGCTTCCAGCTGGTCCAGCACTTCGGCTTGCGTGGCGGGGGTGTTGATCAGCTCCACCAGCGCCATGTAGCGCGGCGGGTTGAAGAAGTGGATGCCGCAAAACCGCGGCTTGATGCTGTCGGGCAGCGCCTCGGCCAGCTTGGTGATGGAC
>JBBQMM010000595.1:0-2150 GCA_038328935.1 Burkholderiales bacterium | reverse complement strand
AGCCGCCCGCCGCCACCAACGCCGGCTTCACGCTGGCGCAGAAGATGGTCGGCCGCGCCGTCGGCCTGCAGGACGGCACACTGGTGACAAACTTCCAGTTGCGCAGCGACGTGCTGTTCGACGAAGTGCGCGCCGGCGGACGCATCAACCTGATCATCGGCCGCAGCCTCACCGCCAAGGCGCGCGACTTTCTGGGTCTGCCCGCCAGCACCACGTTCCGCCTGCCAGCACCGCCCACCGCCACCCAGGCCGGCTTCACGCTGGCACAGAAGATGGTGGGCCGCGCGGTGGGCCTGCCCGAAGCGAACGGGCATCAACCCGGCGTGCGCCCCGGCACCTATTGCGAACCGAAGATGACCACCGTGGGCAGCCAGGACACCACCGGGCCGATGACGCGCGACGAACTCAAAGACCTGGCCTGCCTGGGCTTCAGCGCCGACCTGGTGATGCAGAGCTTCTGCCACACCAGCGCCTACCCCAAGTCGGTGGACGTGAAGACGCACCGCGAGCTGCCCGCCTTCATGAGCAACCGCGGCGGCGTCAGCCTGCGCCCGGGTGACGGCGTCATCCACAGCTGGCTGAACCGCCTGCTGCTGCCCGACACCGTAGGAACGGGTGGCGACAGCCACACGCGTTTCCCGATCGGCATCAGCTTCCCGGCCGGCTCGGGCCTGGTGGCCTTCGGTGCGGCCACCGGCGTGATGCCGCTCGACATGCCCGAGAGCGTGCTGGTGCGCTTCAAGGGCACCATGCAGCCGGGAGTCACGCTGCGCGACCTGGTGCATGCCATTCCGCTGTACGCCATCAAAAGAGGCCTGCTGACGGTGGCCAAGGCCGGCAAGGTGAACGCCTTCTCGGGCCGCATCCTGGAAATTGAGGGCCTGCCCGACCTGAAAGTGGAGCAGGCATTCGAGCTCAGCGACGCGTCGGCCGAGCGCAGCGCCGCCGGCTGCACCATCAAGCTGAACCCGGAGCCGATCAAGGAATACCTGACCAGCAACGTGGTGCTGATGAAGAACATGATCGCCAATGGCTACGCCGACGCGCGCACGCTGGAGCGCCGCATCGCCAAGGTGCAGGCCTGGCTGGCCGACCCGCAGCTGCTTGAGGCCGACCAGGACGCCGAATACGCCGAAGTCATCGAGATCGACCTGGCGGAGATCAAGGAACCCATCCTGTGCTGCCCCAACGACCCCGACGACGCCAAGTTCCTGAGCGAAGTGGCCGGCACCAAGATCGACGAAGCCTTCATCGGCAGCTGCATGACCAACATCGGCCACTTCCGCGCTGCGGCCAAGCTGCTGGCCGGCCAGCGCGACATCCCCGTCAAGCTGTGGGTGGCCCCGCCCACCAAGATGGACCAGAGCGAGTTGATCAAGGAAGGCCACTACGCCCACTTCGGTGCTGCCGGTGCGCGCACCGAACAGCCCGGCTGCAGCCTGTGCATGGGCAACCAGGCGCAAGTGAGAGAAGGCGCCACGGTGGTGTCCACCTCCACCCGCAACTTCCCCAACCGTCTGGGCAAGAACGCCAACGTGTTCCTGGCCTCGGCCGAACTCGCCGCCATCGCGTCACGCCTGGGCCACATCCCCACCGTGGCCGAATACCACGAGGCCATGGGCGTGGTGAACCAGGACGGCGCGGCGATCTACAAGTACCTGAACTTCGACCAGATCGAAGAGTACGCGGATGCGGCGAAGGCGGTGGCCTGAAGCGGCGGCTGACGCCAGGCAATGAAGGCCCGCTGCAGCGGGCCTTTTTTGCACAGTCCGTGTCGCCAAGCGGCTGAGAGCCCCAGGCAGCAAGGCCTGTTCCACTGGCTGCGCAAGCACGCGTGGCTGGTGTCTCAGCAGATAGCCTGGGGTCGCGATTAGACCGCGATGACATCGCGCTCGACATAAGGGCGCAGTCGCGGTCGAAGCGCGCCCTCGGTCACCAAATCGACTGGGCGGCCCAGCAGATCCTCCAGGTAGAACTGCACACCGAAGTAGCGGTCCGAGGTGGCTGGCTCATCAAAGTCCACCAGCACATCCACGTCACTGTCGGGGCGCGCCTTGTCGCGCGCGACGCTGCCAAACAACGCCAGCCGGGTCACGCCGTAGCGCTGCGCGAGCACCGGGCGATGCTCTCGCAGCAGCTTCAAGGTGGCG
>JBBQMM010000594.1:0-2174 GCA_038328935.1 Burkholderiales bacterium | reverse complement strand
CGAAATGACCTTCAGCATTCGCCGTTGCCTGCCCAGTGATGCCGCGGCCATCACCCGCATGCATGCCGACGACCGGATCTATCCGGGCCTGCTGCAACTGCCCTATGCCAGCGAAGCACGGTGGAAGGCCATGCTGGAAGGCAATGAGGTGCAGGGCAACACCGACCTGGTGCTGGTCGCAGACATGGCCGGCGAAGTCGTCTCCTGCGCCGGTCTGCACAGCGTCGGCAAGGCGCTGCGCCGGCGCCACGCGATGGCGCTGGGCATCTCGGTGCTGCCCCAGGCCCAGGGCCAGGGCGTGGGCAAGGCCATGATGGAGGCGCTGACCGACTACGCCGACAACTGGGGCCATGTGTTGCGCATCGAGCTGACGGTATATGCCGACAATGCGCGCGCGATCCGCCTCTACGAGCGCAGCGGCTTCGAGCATGAGGGGCGGCACCGCGCTTATGCGCTGCGCCAGGGCGAGTATGTGGACACGCTGTGCATGGCGCGGCTGCACCCTAAGCCGCCGCAATTGCCTGCCCGCTGACGACGACCAGCACCGTGGCCGGCCCGTCCGGCAAGGCAATAGTTGGCAAAAGTCCGTGGCTTTCCGATCGACAAGGCAAGCCGCCCGGCCCTGGGCTGCGCTAGCATGGTTCCAGTCGCGACAGGGGGCCGCCACAACAAAGGATCCGCCAGATGCAGCGAATAGCCAGCTCGCTGGTCACACGCATGTTTGTGGCCGTGGCAGCATTCAGCGTCCTGATCTTCGTCGTCGTCGGCGCGCTGGAGGTGTGGAGAGAGCGCGTGCAGCTGACCGACGCGGCACGCCGTGCCTCGGACTCTGCACTCGCCTTGAGCGCCAGCCCGATCGCCTTGGCGCTGTGGAATTACGACACCATCGCCCTGGAGCTGCTGGCACGCAATCTCACGCGCGATGGCGCGATCGTGCGCGCCGAGGTGCTGTCGGAGGACGGCACTGCTGTGATCGACCTCAAACGCGAGGGCCAGGCCCCGCCCGCAGCCATCCAGGTGCGCGAGCTGGAGCTGATGGCGCCGGCACGCACGCAGGAGGGCACGAAGCGCTTGGGCCGGCTGCGTGTCAGCGAATCGTTCGACGCCATCGATGCGCAGATCATGCGCCGCACGCTGGCCCGCCTGCCGCTGGAGTTGCTCAAGGTGCTGGCCATTGCGCTGGGCATTCTGCTGCTGCTGCACCGCCTGGTGACCTTGCGCCTGTCCACCTTGGTCGAGCAGCTGCGCAGCATCAAGCTCGACGACCCCAGCGCGCGCGTGCAGATCGCCGGCACGGCCCGGGGTGGAAGCGACGAGATCGTCGAACTGGCCACCGCCGTCAACAAGTTCCAGCATGACCGCGCGCTGGAGATGGCCCGTCGGCGCGAGGCCGAGCAGCGCCTGCTGGAGGGGCTGCACGAACGCTCGGTGATTTTGAGCTCGCTGCGCGATGGCGTGCTGGCGCTGGACCAGCAGCAGCAGATCCGCTTCGCCAATGCAGCCGCCGAACGCTTGTTGGGCTGCCGCAACCTGGAAGGTCAGGCGCTAAGCGGACTGGCCCAGGTGCAGGCCGAGACGCCCGACATGGATCTGGCGCAATGGTTGAGCGGCCGACAGATGCCCGAACAGCGCCAGTACATGCAGCGCCTGCGCATGCTGCCGCGAGAGGCCCCGGCCTTCGACGCGCTGCTGCAGGCCAACACCCTGCTGGGCGCGCCCGAGGTGGCCTGGATCCTGGTCATCTCCGACATCTCGGAAGAGGTGCGCGGCCTGGCCGCCGAGCGGGCACGCGAGCGCGCGGAGGCGTCCAACCGCGCCAAGAGCGAGTTCCTGTCGCGCATGAGCCATGAGCTGCGCACACCGCTGAACGCCATCGTCGGCTTCGCGCAGTCGCTGGAACGCGATCCGATGTTGCGCGAGGACCCGCAGCGCCTGGAGCGCATCCAGCTGATCACCCGCGCCGGCTGGCATCTGGCCGGCATGATCGGCGATGTGCTGGAGCTGTCGCGCATCGAGTCGGGCCAGGTCAAGCTGAGTCCCGGGCCGGTCGATCTGCCGGCACTGATCAGCGATGCGATGGCCTTCGTTTCGGCCGATGCGCAACGCGATCACGTCAGCCTGACCCTGCATGCGCCGACCGATCTGTCGCAGACGCTGGGCTATGCCCAGGCCGA
>JBBQMM010000593.1:0-2198 GCA_038328935.1 Burkholderiales bacterium | reverse complement strand
GTGATGCTGCTGGCCGACCGCGTGAACGAATACGTGGACCAGCACAAGCCCTGGGAACTGGCCAGGAAAGAAGGCATGGACGCCGCGCTGCACGATGTGTGCAGCGTGTGCATCGAGGCCTTCCGCGTGCTCACCATCTACCTCAAGCCCGTGCTGCCCGCGCTCGCCGCCAAGGTGGAAAACTTCCTGCAGGTGCCCCCGTTCAAGTGGGCCGATGCCTCGCGTGCACTCGGCCACCACCGCATCGGCGACTACAAGCACCTGATGCAGCGCGTGGATGCGGCCAAGCTGGAGGCCCTGTTCGAGGCACCACCCGCGGCCGCCGTGGCCGTGCCCGACCCCGGCGGCGAAGCGCTGGCGCCCGAGATCGGCATCGCCGACTTCGCCAAGGTCGACCTGCGCATCGCGCGCATCGTGGCCGCCGCAGCGGTGGAAGGCAGCACCAAGCTGCTGCGCCTGACGCTGGACGCCGGCGAAGGCCGGCACCGCAACGTGTTCAGTGGCATTGCCGCCAACTACAGGCCCGAGCAACTGGTGGGCAAATTGACAGTGCTGGTGGCCAACCTGGCGCCGCGCAAGATGAAGTTCGGCGTCAGCGAAGGCATGGTGCTGGCAGCCAGCCATGCCGACGAAGAGGCCGAACCGGGGGTCTATGTGCTCGAGCCCTGGCCAGGCGCCAAGCCCGGCCTGCGGGTGCGTTGAATTCGGGCTCTGTCTGCCGTGCAGGCAGACAGAGCAAGAAAACCCAAGGGGCCGCGGAGTCTGCGCCGTCAGTCCCGTGCAGGACCGCAGGTTCACAATGCCTTGCATGGCCACCCCGCGACTGCACCCGTTTCGGCCCCGCATGGTGGATGCCGTCAAGGGCTACAACCGTGAACGCTTCCTGGCCGACCTGGGCGCCGGCATCACTGTCGGCATCGTGGCGCTGCCGCTGGCACTGGCCTTCGGCATCGCATCGGGCGTCAAGCCCGAGCAGGGGCTGATCACCGCCATCGTTGCCGGCTTCCTGATCTCGGCGCTGGGCGGCTCGCAGGTGCAGATAGGCGGCCCGGCCGGTGCCTTCATCGTCATCGTCTTCGGCATCATCGAGCGCTACGGCTTCACCAACCTGCTGCTGAGCACGGCGATGGCCGGGGTGCTGCTGTTCCTGCTGGGGCTGTTCAAGCTGGGCGCATTGATCAAGTACATCCCGGTGTCGATCGTCATCGGTTTCACGAACGGCATTGCGGTGCTGATTGCGTTGTCGCAGTTGCGCGACTTCATGGGTCTGGACATCACCAGGATGCCCGGTGACTTCATCGCCCAGGTGGCCACGCTGGCGCAGCACATCGACAGTTTCAACCCCTGGGCCTTCGCGCTGGGCAGCCTGTGCGTGCTCGGCCTGGCCTTGTGGCCACGCCTGTTCACGCCTGGCAAGGGGCTGCCCGCCACCCTGCTGGAACAGCGCCCCTTCCGCCTGGCCAGCCGCCTGCCGGCGCCCATCGTGGCGCTGGCCACGCTGACGCTGGTGGCGTGGTGGTTCCAGCTGCCCGTGCAGACCATCGGCTCGCGCTTCGGTGAACTGGCCCGCGGCCTGCCCACGCTGGACCTGCCGCCGTTGAGCTGGGACAGCGCGCGCCAGCTCACCATTCCCACCATCACCATCGCGCTGCTGTGCGCCATCGAGTCGCTGCTGTGCGCGCGCGTGGCCGACAGCATGGGCGACTTCAAGCGTCACGACCCCAACCAGGAACTGATGGCGCAAGGCGTGGCCAACATCGTCACGCCGCTGTTCGGTGGCATTCCCGCCACCGGCACCATTGCGCGCACCGTGACCAACGTGCGCGCCGGCGCCCGCACCCCGGTGTCCGGCATCGTGCACGCGGTCACGCTGCTGCTCATCCTGCTGCTGGCCGCGCCACTGGCTGCGCATGTGCCGCTGGCCGTGCTCGCCGGCATCCTGGTCTTCATGGCCTGGAACATGTTCGAGGGCCACCAGTTCCTGAGCCTGCGCAACTATTCGCTGCAGTACCGCACGGTGATGGTGGGCACCTTCCTGCTCACCATCGTGTTCGACCTCACGGTGGCGGTTGAAGTCGGTCTCGTGCTGGCTTGCGTGTTCTTCATCTGGCACATGGGCACGCTGTTCAACGCCACCAAGCTTGACGATGGCAAGCTGCCCGCCGGCATGCACGGTGTGGCGTTGTATGGGTCGCTGT
>JBBQMM010000592.1:0-2228 GCA_038328935.1 Burkholderiales bacterium | reverse complement strand
CATGAGCCCGCAGCGTCGTCGCGCCAGGGCGGGGACGCCCTGGCCTTCGGCAGGCGAATTTGGTCCACCGGACCAAATACGTCCGGCCTCAGCCTTGCCAGCGCACCCCATCGCGGCCCACTCGGGCGCGTCCAACTGCGGTTTCTAGGATCATGAGCCGGCCACGCCCACCGTCAGCCCTGGCACGCTTCAAGCGCCGCCCCATCTGTCTGGCGGCCTGGCTGCTGGCCTCGGCGCCGTTGGCAGTGGCACCCTGGGCGCAGGCGCTGCCGCAGGGCGCCGTGCCCAGCAGCGGCCACACCACCGTGCAGTTGACGGCACCGGGGGAGATGCTGATCCAGCAGACCACAGCCCGGGCCGGGCTGGACTGGACGGGCTTTTCCATCGCCGCGGGCGAGCGCGTGCAGGTGCAGCAGCCCAGCCCATCAGCGGTGCTGCTCAACCGCGTGCTGGGTGACAACCCCTCCAGCATTTATGGATCGTTGAGCAGCAACGGCAACGTGTGGTTGATCAACCCGCGGGGCATCGTCTTTGGCGCGCAGTCCAGGGTGGACGTGGGTGGGCTGGTGGCCAGCACGCTGTCGCTGTCGACGGCAGACTTCGCAGCCGGGCGGCTGCACCTGCGTACGGGTGCTGCTGGTGCGGGTGCGGGCGCGGGTGCGGGCGCGGGCGCCGCCCAGGCGCCGGGCGCCCTGGTGGCCGAGGGCCAGATATCGGCAGCGGGAGGCACCGTGGTGCTGGTGGCGCCACAACTGACGCAGCGCGGCAGCATCGCCGCACGCCGCGTCGGCCTGGCCGCGGGCAGCGACGTGCTGGTGGACGTGGAGGGCGACGGCCTGCTGTTCTTCCATGTGCGCAATGATCGACTGGACAGCGCACTCGACCAGCTGGGCCGCGTGCGTGCCGATGGCGGCACGGTGGACATCCGCGCTGCCGCCCGTGCCGGCCTGGCCGGCACCGTGCTGAACCTCGAAGGCGTGGTGCAGGCGCGCAGCGTGGGTCAGCTGCAGGGCCGCATCGCGGTGGACGGCGGCGACGCCGGCATCACGCGCGTGGCAGGCACCCTGGATGCCAGCGCGCTGGAGGCTCCCCTCTCGTCACCTGCGGCCGACGCGGCCCACGCTGCCCAGGGGCGCGGCGGCGACGTGCTGGTGCAGGGCCGATTCATCGCGGTCGAAGGCAGCGCGGTGGTCGATGCTTCGGGTGCCGCGGGCGGTGGCAGCGTGCGCATCGGCGGCGACTTCCAGGGCCGAAACCCTGCTGTGCGCAACGCCGAACGCGTGGTGGTCATGCCCCGTGCCGAGCTGTCGGCCAACGCTTTGGTGCAGGGCGACGGCGGCCGCGTGGTGGTGTGGGCCGATGGCAGCACGCGGTTCCTGGGCAGCGCCAACGCGCGCGGCGGCGCGCAGGGCGGCGATGGCGGCCTGGTGGAGGTGTCGGGCAAGGCCTACCTGGACTACCGCGGTCAGTCCGACCGCAGCGCGCCCCGGGGGCGTGCCGGTACGCTGCTGCTGGACCCCGACAACATTACCGTGCAGCTGGACTTGCCCAATGTCGATGGCGCCAGCCCGGGCACGGACCTGACCAGCGACACGCTGCTCTTTGCCGCCCCAGGGGCCAGCAGCGTCATCACGGCCGGCGCGGTGGTGGGGCTGCTGGCCAACGGCTCGGTGGAGCTGCAGGCGCAGGTCGACATCAGCGTCACCTCGGCCATCAATCAGCCCGTGGGCAACCACAGCCTGAGCCTGCGCGCAGGCAACAGCATCAGCGTCTCTGCACCCATCTCGGTGGGCGGCGACATCAGCTTGTCAGCCAACGACGCCGGCGCCTCGGTTCCTGCGCCAGCCGGCAGCGTACAAGTCACGGCGCCGTTGACCGCAGGCGGCGCCATCACCATCACCAGCAACATCGGCGGCACCGGCACCCACCGCCTGGGCGCCGACCTCAACGCCAGCACGTTGGCGCTGACAGGCGCTGCAGAGTTGACGACCGACAGCACCTGGACGCTGGCAAACGCCAGCGTCATCAGCAGCATCAGCAGCATCCTCAGCGGTGCCGGTTCGCTGACCAAGGCCGGCGACGGTGTGTTGACGCTGTCCGGCGCGGCCAGCTACACCGGCGCGACGAAGGTGAATGGCGGCGGACTCACGCTCGCGGCAGCGTTGGCGTCGACGACCGTCGAAGTCAACGCTGGCGCCCTGACCCTGTCTGCGCCCGACGTGCTGGCC
>JBBQMM010000591.1:0-2244 GCA_038328935.1 Burkholderiales bacterium | reverse complement strand
TTGGGGTTGAGCGGGTAGCGCTCGGTGGCGGCACCCTGGTGGTCGACAAAGCGCATCGCGCGCTGCACGGCACCGGCGTCGCCACGCTGGCTGAAGTCGGCAAAACCTTCACCATGCGCTACCGCAATAGGCAGCCGGCTGCCGGCCATGCCCTGGAAGAACAGGCTCGGCGAGTCCAGCACCTCCACCAGCGACAACCGGGCCTCGAACTGCTCGCTCTTGTTGCGCGTGAACTTGGGCCACGCCTGGGCGCCGGGAATGATCGGCGCCAGCGCAGCAAACATCTGGCAGCCGTTGCACACGCCCAGGCCGAAGCTGTCGTTGCGGTTGAAGAACTGCGCAAAGGCCTCGGCCAGCGCCGGGTTGAACAGGATGCTGCGCGCCCAGCCTTCGCCGGCACCCAGGGTGTCGCCATAGCTGAAGCCGCCGCAGGCCACCAGGCCCTGGTAGTGCGCCAGCACCGCACGGCCGCCCTGCAGGTCGCTCATGTGCACGTCGAAGGTGTCGAAGCCGGCCTGTGCCATCGCGTAGCTCATCTCGAGCTGCGAGTTCACGCCCTGCTCGCGCAGGATGGCGATCTTGGGCCGGGCCGTGTTGACGTAAGGCGCAGCCACGTCCACGGCGGCATCAAAGCTCAGGTGCAGGTGCAGGCCGGGGTCGGCGGGGTCGCCGGCGGCGGCATGCTCGGCGTCGGCGCAGGGCGGGTTGTCGCGTTGGTGCGCGATGCGCCAGCTGACCTCGTCCCACTGCTGGTGAAGCACCTGCAGCGGTGCGCTGTACTGGCACTTGGCGTCGCGCCACACCTCCAGCACGCCGCGGTCGTTGGTCTTGCCGATGAAGTGCGCGTGGCGGCTCAGGCCGTGCTCGCGCAGCGTGGCCACCACTTCGTTGCGCACGGCGGTGGGCACCTGGATCACGACACCCAGCTCTTCGTTGAACAGGGCCTTCAGTGTCAGCTCGTTGCGGCGCTCGCTGACCTGCCCGGCCCAGTTTTTGGAGTCGCCGTACTCGGCACGGCTGTCGGTGATGCCGTCCCCTTCCGTGACCAGGATATCGACGTTCAGGCTCACGCCCAGGTGACCGGCAAAGGCCATCTCGCACACCGCCGCCCACAAGCCGCCGTCGCTGCGGTCGTGGTAGGCCAGGATGCGGCCCTGCTGGCGCAAGGTGTTGATGGCGCTGACCAGTTGCTTGAGTTGCTGCGCATCGTCCAGGTCGGGCACTTCGTCGCCAAAGGCGCCCAGCACCTGCGCCAGCATGCTGCCGGCCATGCGCTTGCGGCCGTTGCCCAAGTCGATCAGCACCAGCGTGGTGTCACCGCACGCGGGGTCGCCAGCTGCCGCTGCGATGGCCTGCAACTGCGGCGTCAGCGTGCCGCGCACATCTGCTATCGACGCAAAGGCGGTGACGATCAACGACACCGGCGCCGTCACCTGCTGCGCGCCCCAACGGGTGCGCATCGACAACGAGTCCTTGCCCACCGGTATGCCCACGCCCAGCTGCGGGCAGAGATCCAGGCCCACGGCCTTGACGGTGTCGAACAGCGCCGCATCTTCACCCGGCTCACCGCAGGCGGCCATCCAGTTGGCACTGAGCTTGACGCGGCTCAGCTCGATGGGCGCCGCCAACAGGTTGGTGATCGCCTCGGCCACCGCCATGCGGCCGCTGGCCGGCGCATTCAGCGCTGCCAGCGGCGTGCGTTCGCCCATCGCCATGGCTTCGCCGGCAAAGCCCACGTAGTCGGCCAGCGTCACCGCGCAGTCGGCCACGGGCACCTGCCAGGGGCCCACCATCTGGTCGCGGTGGCTCAGGCCGCCCACGGTGCGGTCCCCGATGGTGATCAAAAAACGCTTGCTCGCAACCGTGGGGTGGCGCAGGACGTCCAGAGCCACCTGTTCCAGCTGCACGCCCGTCAACTCCAGCGGTGCTTCGCTGCGCGCCACGCGCTGCACCTTGCGTTGTGTTTTCGGCGGCTTGCCCAGCAGCACGTCCATCGGCATGTCGATCACGCGCTGCCTTTTGCCGTCGGCGCCGGGGCCGGCTTCCAGCACCAGTTGGCGCTCGTCAGTGGCCACGCCCACCACCGCGTAAGGGCAGCGCTCGCGCTCGCACATCTGCACGAACAATGGCATCAGGTCGGGCGCTGGATAATAGTATCGTGTTTGATTAATCCACTTCTCCATGCTCAAAGAAACAAACCAATTGTTGACCTGGGTCCCATCCGTCGTCCTGAAGTTCAACGTC
>JBBQMM010000590.1:0-2248 GCA_038328935.1 Burkholderiales bacterium | reverse complement strand
CCAACCCAGGAGCTTCGCCGCCGGGCTCGACATGATCCTGGCCGACGTGCTGGACTCGGCGCGCGCGCAACTCGGCCCCGTGAAACACCACCGTCATGCGCTGGTGATCGTGATCGAATACCCGCGCGATCCCGATTCCGGAGGCGCTTTCGGGGGCGCTTTCGGCGGCGCTTCCGTGGGCGATCCTGGAAACGCTACCGAGCCCGGCACCGAGTGGATCGTCGGCACCCAGGCCCAGCGTGCCGCCGTGCTGGCCGCGCAGACCGCCGTGCTGCTGGCCAGCTACCTGCGTCTGCTGGGCTTCGAGGCGCGCTCGCATACTGCCACCTGCAGTGAGCTGTGTCTGAACCGCGCCGCCGTGGCTGCGGGCCTGGTGCACACCGACCTGCACAGCCCGTACCTGGGCCATCGCTATGGCCTGGCGGCGGTCACCACCACCTGCGAATTGGCGGCCGATGAAGCGTTGGCGCCGCGTGCCGCGCAACGCCGCGGCCGTTCGCACGGGCTGGCCTGGCAGCTGGGCCTGGGCACGCTCAAAGGCGCGCATCACCAGGACCCGTTTGCACGGCGCCCGTTCCACCTGGGCCCGCATCCTTATGAGACGGTGCCGCGCCGTGCGCAGCCCACCACCTTCATCGACCACGACCGCGTGCCGCGTTTTCCCAAACGCGCCGACTTCTTTGCGCGCGCGCTTTTTGGCGACCTGGGTGCCGACGTGCAAGAGGCCGCGAAGAACGCGCACTACGTGATGAAGAGCCCCATCGGTGCCTGCGCGCGGCGGGCCCTGGGCGCCTTGCTGCTGCTGCAGTTCGGCGACGCACGCGGCCCCGTGTCGCCCACCACCGCCGACCCGGCGCGCAACGCGCTGAACCTGAAAGCCACGGCCTACTACCTGGGCTGCGACGCCACCGGCCTGTGTGCCGTGCCCACCTGGGCCTGGTATTCGCACGACGCGGGCGGCAACCCGATGCCGGCCTATCACGAACACAGTGTGAACCTGCTCATCGACCAGGGCCACGAAACCATGGAAGGTGCCAGCGGCGACGACTGGATCTCGGTGGCGCAGAGCATGCGTGCCTACCTGCGGTTTTCGCTGCTGGGCGGCATCATTGCCGAGCAGATCAGGCGCCTGGGCTACAGCGCCCGTGTGCACTCGGTGCTGGACGGCGACGTGCTGCAGCCGCCGCTGCTGTTGCTGTCGGGCCTGGGCGAGGTCAGCCGCATCGGCGAAGTCATCCTGAACCCCTTTCTCGGCCCGCGCTTGAAGAGCGGCAGCGTCACCACCAACCTGCCGATGGCGCACGACCTGCCCATCGACTTCGGCCTGCAGCGCTTTTGCGAAAGCTGCAACAAATGCGCACGCGAATGCCCATCGGGCGCCATCTCGGCCGGGCCCAAGGTGGTTTACAACGGCTATGAAATCTGGAAGAGCGACGCCGAGAAGTGCGCACGCTACCGCATCACCAACAGCGGCGGCGGCATGTGCGGACGTTGCATGAAGACCTGCCCCTGGAACCTGGAAGGTCTGCTGGCCGACACCGCGTGGCGCTGGGCTGCCATGCACCTGCCCGGGCAGGCGCGCACGCTGGCCAGGCTGGACGACACCCTGGGCCGCGGCCGCATCAACGCGGTGAAGAAGTGGTGGTGGGACATCGAGTTGGACCGCAGCAGCCAGCGTTACGTGCGCGCCCGTCAAACGCACGCAAGGGACATCCAGCCCGAGCTCGTGATCAAGCCCGAAGAACAGTCGCTGGCCGTCTATCCTGCCGACACCATGCCGCCGCCCTGGCCGGTGGTGCACCCGGTGAACCGTGAACAAGGCATCGCGCGCTATCAGGCGCTGCTCAGTCCGGCGCAGTACCAGGCGCGCCTGGCCAGCGGCCACACCGATGGTCTGGCGCCACCGTTCAAGATGCCGGCCGGGGAGCCGCCGGTATTCCCGCTGCAGCTGGTGGCGCGCCGCGACATGACGCCCGACGTGGTGCGCTATGAGCTGGCCGCGCCCGACGGCAGGGCGCTGCCGCCGTTCGAGGCCGGCGCGCATGTGGACGTGGTGATCGCACCGGAATACCAGCGCCCTTACAGCCTGGCCGGCGACCCGGCAGACCGCACGCGCTACGTGCTGGGTGTGCAACGCGAGGCCGCAGGCCGTGGCGGTTCGGCCCTGATGCACCGCGCCTTTCGCCCCGGCCGCATGGTGTTCGTGTCGCAACCGCGCA
This sequence comes from Burkholderiales bacterium, assembly GCA_038328935.1. Taxonomy (GTDB): domain Bacteria; phylum Pseudomonadota; class Gammaproteobacteria; order Burkholderiales; family Burkholderiaceae_C; genus Rubrivivax. Next base: position 29 of record JBBQMM010000590.1, on the reverse strand, counting down.
ACCACTTCGGGCTCGTCGAAGACGCCAGC
>JBBQMM010000589.1:0-2253 GCA_038328935.1 Burkholderiales bacterium | reverse complement strand
ATCGCGACCGGCCTGAGCACCGCCGCACGGAGGGTGGACAAGTCGCATCACCCCGCCCCTGAGCGTGGTGCAACCCCAGGCCCACGCGCTGCGCACTGGCACCGACAACCTGCCCATCCTGAACCAGCTGGCACCGGGTGCGCAGGCCGGCAGCGGCGCACCGGCCTCGGTGCACCACAGCTACGAAGGGCTGAACACGCCCAGCGTGTGGCGCACCAACCGCTCGCATGCGGCGGCCAAAGTGGACGCGCTGGTGAACAACGGCGTCGACGAGTTCGAGATTCCGGCTTTCCTGCGCAAGCAGGCAGACTGAAGTCTTGAAGCAAGGGCGGGCGAGCAGGCGCATCCGCAGCCAGGGCGGTTTGCACCGGCAGCTCGCAGCGCCTGAGCCGGCGCTGCCGTTGGAGACCCGGGTGAGGGCGCGGGCGGTTGCGCGGCGGGTTGCGTTGGTGGTGGCGCTGGGCACGGCCAGCATGGCGCTACCGGCGCGGCTGCTGGCTGCAGACTCTGCCGCACAAACTGCCGGGCAGTCGGCCCGCCCCGCGCTGCCGTCGTGGACCGAGCTGCAATCGGCCGGGGCCCGCGTCGGCCGCGTCACGGTGGTGGCGCAGGACGTCTTCGACACCAGCGACCCTGAAGAAGACCGCTGGCTGTTTCGCTGGGCCAACCGCCTGCATCTGCAAACGCGGCCCGAAGTCATCGAGAGGGCACTGCTGTTCAAGACCGGTGACGTCTTGTCGCTGCGCTTGCTGGAAGAAACCGAGCGCTTGCTGCGCAGCAACCGCTATCTGTACGACGTGCGCATCGTGCCCGTGGCCTGGCGCGATGGCGTGGTGGACATCGAGGTGCGCACGCAGGACACCTGGTCGCTGGAGCCTGGCTTGGGGGTGGCACGCAGTGGCGGCACCAATTCCAGCAGTTTTGGGCTGCGCGAGCACAACCTGCTGGGCACCGGCACGTCTGCCAGCCTGGGCTTCAGCAAGAACGTCGACCGCTCAGGCACCGAGTTCAGCCTTTTCAACGAGCGCGCGTTCGGCAGCGCTGCAACCATCGGCTTCAGCTATGCGAACAACAGCGACGGCCGACGCAGCACGGTCAGCGTCCAGAAGCCCTTCATGGCGCTGGATACGCGCTGGGCGGCCGGCGTTTCGGCGCTGCAGGACGACCGCATCGAAGGCGTCTACGAGCGGGGTGAACTGGTGTCCGAGTACCGGCACCGTCAACAGTGGGCCGAACTGCAGGGCGGTTGGTCGCGCGGCCTGCAGGACGGCTGGGTGCAGCGCACAACCGTGGGGCTGGCGCTGCGCGACGACGAGTACGGGCTGCAACCCGGTCGTCCGGCGCCACCGCAGCTGGCAGCCGACCGACGCCAACTGGGCCCGTTCGTGCGCCAGGACTGGATCGAAGACCGCGTGTTGCGCGAGGTCAACCGCAACCTGGTGGGCAAGCCTGAATTCTTCGCCCTCGGCATGGCGGCTTCGGTGCGGCTGGGATGGGCTGCACAAAGTCTGGGCTCCAGCCGCGATGCACTCACTTTCGACGCCAGCATCAGCCGCGGCTTCGAGCCCACCGCGGGCGACATGCTGGTGGCTGCGGCGCGCGTGTCCGGGCAGCGGGCCGAAGGTGCGCCGGTGCAGCAGCGCTGGCATGCCCAGTTGCAGTACTACCGCCCGCAAGGCCCGCGATGGTTGTTTTACGGCGCGGCGTCGGTGGACCTGCTGGCGCACCCGGACCCCAACGAGACGCTGCAACTGGGCGGTGACAACGGCTTGCGCGGCTACCCCTTGCGTTATCAAAGCGGCCTGCGCCGTGCGCTCTTCACGGCAGAAGAGCGCTTCTACACCGACCTGTTTCCCTGGCGCCTGTTTCGCCTGGGGGGTGCCGCCTTCGTGGATGTGGGCCGCGCCTGGGGCGGTGTGCAGGCCACAGCGGCTGCGCCAGCGCCGTGGCTGTCCAATGCCGGTGCCGGGCTGCGCATCGTCAGTGCCCGGGCGGCCTTCAGCAACGTGGTGCACGTGGACCTTGCCGTGCCCTTGAACACCTCGGCAGGCATGAAGAAGGTGCAGATCCTGGTCAAGACCAAGGCCAGCTTTTGATGAGGCTGAAACGAACGCCATGCTGGTAGACCCGAGCATCGGTGAACTGGCCGTGATGGCCGTGACGGTGGTCGTGGCCTACACCGTGCTCGGCTTCAGCGGCTTCGGTGCGATTCTGGTCGCGCTGCCCGTCCTGGCCCACCTGCTGTCGCTGCGG
>JBBQMM010000588.1:0-2255 GCA_038328935.1 Burkholderiales bacterium | reverse complement strand
CTCACGCTGTGCCTGTTGATCTTCGCGCTGACATTTCCCGGCCGCAACCGGTTCGGCGACAGACCGCTGAACGCCGCCGTCGACATCGCCACGTCGTGGGTGTCGCTGCTGGCGATCCTGTTCTTGTGCGGGTATGCCACCAAGAGTCTCTATCTCTTCGACGCTGGGGTGCTCGTGCATTGGGCCGTCATCACCCCCGTGCTGCTGTGGCTGGCGGTCTTCAGCGGCCGACGCTACCTGCGGCGCGAGGCTGCCAAGCCCGAGAACCGGCGCACGGCGGTGGTCGTCGGCGCTGGTGCACTGGGTGTCAAGGTGGCCCGGGCCTTCCAGGCCCGCGGCGACATCGGCATGTCGTTCCTGGGCTATTTCGACGACCGCATGGACGAGCGCGTTGATCGGAGTGCCGTCACCAAGCGACTGGGCAGCCTGGCCCAGGTCGCCAGCTACGTGCGTGAACACACCGTGCATGAGGTCTACGTGACGCTGCCGCTGGGGTCGCAGCCGCGCATCGTGCAACTGCTGGAACAGGTGCAGGGCACCACGGCCAGCGTCTACTTCGTGCCCGACGTGTTCGGCATCAGCATCATCCAGGGCCGGCTGCAGGACATGAACGGCGTGCCCGTGGTGGGGCTGTGCGAAACACCCTTCACGGGCACCAACCGGCTCGTCAAACGCGTTTCCGACCTGGTGCTGGCCTCGCTCATCCTGTTGTTGATCTCGCCGTTGCTGCTGGTGCTGGCCATCGGCGTGAAGCTCAGCTCACCAGGCCCGGTGGTTTTCAAACAACGACGCAACGGCCTGGACGGCGAAGAGATCATCGTCTACAAATTCCGCTCCATGCGCGCGCAGGACAACGGCGACGTGGTCACCCAGGCCACCAAGGACGACCCGCGTGTCACTCCCTTCGGCGCCTTCATACGCCGCACCTCGCTGGACGAGTTGCCGCAGTTCTTCAATGTGCTGCAAGGCCGCATGAGCATCGTCGGCCCGCGGCCGCACGCCGTCGCCCACAACGAGATGTACCGGCAGATGATCAAGGCCTACATGGTGCGCCACAAGGTCAAACCCGGCATCACCGGCTGGGCCCAGATACACGGCCTGCGCGGCGAAACCGACACCATCGAAAAGATGCAGGCGCGCGTGGAATACGATCTTGAATACCTGCGCAACTGGTCGCTGGGGCTGGACCTGCAGATCATTGCGCGCACCATCAAGGTGGTGTTCTTTGACCACAACGCCTACTGAACAGGCCGCAACACCTGGGGGAACTGATGCCGATCAAAACCAACTGCGCTGACCGCCAAAGACCGCCAGCCGCCCGGCCCTTGATGCGGCTCGCCACGCCGCTGCGGGCCGTGGCATTGGCCAGCTCCATCACCGCGGCCGGCCTGGCACTGGCCGAGAGCTCGCCCTACTACGTCGGCGTTTCGCAGACCTTCGGCCACGAATCCAACCTGCTGCGACTGAACGACGGTGCCGCCGTGCCCAACGGCTACAGCCGGTCCGACACGGTGTCGAGCACCGCCTTGCTGGCCGGCATCGACCAGCCCATCGGCCGCCAGCGGCTGCGCGGCGATGTGGCGCTGCGCGCCAACCGCTACAACGACAACGACGTCTTCAACAACCAGAGCTACAGCGCCAACCTGGCGCTGGACTGGGCCACCGTGAACCGGCTGTCGGGGACGCTGGCGGGCCGCGCCAATCGGGCGCTGTCCAGCTTCAACCGCCAGGAGGTAGGCCTGCTGCGCGACAAGAATTTCGAAGACACCCAGGCGCTGGACGCCAGCGTGCGGCTGGGGGTGGTGACACAGTACTCGCTGCTGGCCAGCGCGGGGCACCGCGAGGTCAGCAATACGCTGGAGCAAGACAGCGTGCAGGCCCGCAACTTCCAGCAAGACACGGGCTCGCTGGGTGTGCGCTGGCAGCCCAGCAGCCTGCTGTCGCTGGGCGTGGGTGTGCGCACCACGCAGGGCCGTTATCCAAAATTCCAGCGCCTGCCAGACAACAGCTTCCGAGCCGACCGCTTCAAGCGCAACGACATCGACCTGACCGCCGACTACCAGGCCAGCGGCGCAAGCACCCTGAACGCGCGCCTGAGCACGGGCAAGACCGAATACGACCTGGCCAGCCAACGCGATTTCAGCGGCGTCACCGGCTCGCTCAACTGGGGTTGGCAGGCCAGCGGCAAGCTGCGCATCAACACCAGCCTGTCGCGCGACACTGGCCAGGACTCCACTGCCGTGAACGCATTCAAC
>JBBQMM010000587.1:0-2258 GCA_038328935.1 Burkholderiales bacterium | reverse complement strand
CGAGCGCAGCAACCCCGGCTTCCACGCGCCTAGATCAGCACCTGCGACACCCCGTCTGCATGCCGTACCAGGCCATCGCTAACGTTCAGCTTGCCCTGCACGAACCAGCGCACGCTCTGCGGATAAATGACATGCTCGGTGGCGAGCACGCGTGCGGCCAAGGTGTCTTCGTCGTCGCCGGGGTGCACGGCCACCACGCTTTGCATCACGATGGGGCCGTGGTCCAGTTCCGGCGTCACGAAGTGCACCGTGGCGCCAACCGCCTGGCAGCCCGCCTTCAATGCCCGCCGGTGCGTGTGCAGGCCCGGGAAGGCGGGCAGCAGCGAGGGGTGGATGTTCAACAGCCGCCCCTGATAGCGCTGCACGAAAGCTGCGCCCAGGATGCGCATGAAGCCGGCCAGCACCACCAGGTGCGGCCGCTGGGCGTCGATGGCTGCCGCCAGCGCGTCGTCAAACGCGGCGCGATCAGCATGGGCCTTGTGGTCCACCACCGCAGTGCAAATGCCGTGCGCCTGCGCAAAGGCCAGCCCGGCCGCTGCAGGTCGGTCGGCCAGCACGGCCACCACCCGGGCCGGCCAGCGCTGTTCAGCGCAACGCTGCACGATGGCCTGCAAATTCGACCCCCGGCCGGAGATCAGGATCACGATGCGCTGTGGGGTCTGGGTTGGCTGGTTCATGGCGTGCCGCAGTCTAGTGCCGCAGACTGGTGCCGCAGCCTGGTGCCACAGCTTGATGCCACAGTCTGGTGTCACAGCCTGGTTCTGCAGCCTGAGACAATCACAGCCCTTGATCACCCCCGCGGCCCCACCCATGCGACCACGCGTTCTCTCCGGCATGCGCCCCACGGGCGCGCTGCACCTCGGCCATTACCACGGCGCCTTGAAGAACTGGGTGCGTCTGCAAGACACGCATGACTGCTTCTACTTCGTGGCCGATTGGCATGCGCTGACCACGCACTACGAAGAACGCGAAGTGCTGGAGCGCTACGTGTATGACATGGTGATCGACTGGCTGGCCGCCGGGCTGGACCCCGAACGCAGCACCATCTTCATCCAGAGCCGCCTGCCCGAGCACGCCGAGCTGTTCACGCTGCTGGCCATGGGCACGCCGCTGGGCTGGCTGGAGCGCGTGCCCACCTACAAGGACCAGATCGAGAAGCTGAAGGACCGCGACCTGGCGACCTACGGCTTCCTGGGCTACCCGCTGCTGCAGGCCGCAGACATCCTGATCTACAAGGCCAACCAGGTGCCGGTGGGCGAGGACCAGAGCTCGCATGTGGAGCTGACACGTGAAGTGGCGCGCCGCTTCAACAATCTGTACGGCCGCTCTTCGAAGGACGCAGCGCTGGTGGCTGCCGCGATGGCCAAGCTTTCCAAGGACGACGCGCGCTACTACGACAAGCAGCGCAAGGCTTACGGCGAAACCGGCAGCGCCGAGGCCTGGGCCAAGGGCGAGGGCTTCCTGAAGAAAGCCGCCGCACAGGTTAGCGGCTGGTCAGTGGACGACAGCGAGATGCTGCTGGGCCACTTGAAGGGCAGCGGCAAGAGCATCCTGACCGAGCCCGATGCGCTGCACACCGAGGTGCTGCGACTGCCCGGCCTGGACGGCACCAAGATGAGCAAGAGCTATGGCAACGCCGTGCTGATGCGTGACGAGCCCGCCGAAGTGACGAAGAAGATCCGCGGCATGGTCACCGACCCGGCCCGCGCGCGCCGCACCGACCCCGGCGACCCCGAGAAGTGCCCGGTCTGGCAGTTCCACAAGCTGTACAGCGACGAGAGCACCAAGGACTGGGTGGTCAAGGGCTGCAAGTCAGCCGGCATCGGCTGCCTGGACTGCAAGCAGCCGGTGATCGACGCCATCATCCAGGAGCAAAAACCCTGGCGTGAGCGGGCCGAGAAGTACCTGAGCAACCCCAAGCAGGTGCACTGGATCGTCGAAATGGGCACCGAGCGTGCCCGCACCGTGGCGCGCAGCACCATGAAAGACGTGCGTGGCGCCATGGGCCTGAACTACTGAAGCTGGCGGACCACAAATGACACTGCAAACCATCGAACTGAACCCCGGCAGCCCGCCACGGGCCACCGTCATCGTGCTGCACGGCCTGGGTGCCGACGGCACCGACTTCCTGCCCATGGCCGACGAATTGCGGCTGGGCGCGGTGGGCCCCGTGCGCTTCGTATTCCCGCGCGCGCCGGTGCGGCCGGTCACCATCAACAACGGCCACGAGATGCGCGCCTGGTACGACATCCTGGGTG
>JBBQMM010000586.1:0-2268 GCA_038328935.1 Burkholderiales bacterium | reverse complement strand
GGCCCGGTCGTAGTGGGCGCGCCGCCCGCTGTCGACCAGCGACGAATCCCCCGGCGCGCCCTTGTTCGGGTGCAGCGCCTGCAGCGGGTTGACCAGCACGCAGGCGATGTCGCGGCGGGTGCGCAGCACGTGCAGCGTGTCGCTGTCCATTTCCTTGAGGGTGTAGGTCTCGCGCGGTTTCACCGGGTTGCCGGGGCCGGGCTGCACGTCCTCCCACCAGCCATGGTAGGCGCCGCAGAAGCGCACCAGGTGCGTGCGGCCAGTGTGGTAACGCGACAGGCGCACGGCCTGCATCACGGCCTCGGTGCCGCTCATGTGGAACGACACTTCGTCCTGGCCCGAGATGCCACGCAGGCGGTCGATGTTGTCGGCCACGCAAGGGTGGTACGAGCCCAGCACCGGGCCCAGCGCGCTGGCACGCGCGCTGCCTTCGGCGATGCAGGCCTTGTAAAAGTCCTGGCCGAAGACGTTGACGCCGTAAGAGCCGGTCAGGTCATAGAAGACATTGCCGTCGAGGTCGGTCAGGCTGACGCCGGCCGACTCGCGCACGAAGCTGGCCACCTTCAACTGCTGGCGCAGATACGGGCTGTACTGGAAGGGCACACGGTAGGCGCTGGTGAACTGCAGGTCCGACAGGCCGCTGGCGGCCTGGGCGGTCATCGCCAGCGAGCGTGCATAGCGCTGTGCAAACAGCGCGGCCAGCCGAGCCAGCCCGGCGCGGCGCCGCGACACCGCTTCAGCGGGCGCCTTGTCCGAATTGAAGAAGCGGGCAGCGTCATACGCATAGCCCGGCAGCAGCGACGCCACCCGCTTGGCCATGCGCGAATGGCCGGTCAGCGACGGGTGCTTGGCGATCGACAGCTCCAGCCGGCGTTTGGCCAGCGGCAAGCTGGCCACCAGCGCGGCCATGGCGGCCAAACTGGCATAAGCCACGGTCGACAGCGCAAAAGTCTCATTCATCAGGCGGCTCCAAAGGTGTTCGCCTGTTCTATCAAACTGCTTTGACAAGCGCGTGAAACCACCATGGAAGATCGTTTGAAATCCCCCTTGACCTTTGGCGCCCGGCTCAGCCGGCTGCGTGACCGCGTGCTGCAGCAGGAAGACTTGAACTTTCTGCTCACCAACCGGCTGCCACGCATCGCGCTCACCCGCTTCATGGGCTGGTTCAGCCAGCGCCGCCACCCGCTGGTGCGCAGCCTGTCGATCCGCGGCTGGCAGTTGTTTGCCAAGCTCGATCTCAGCGACGCCAAGAAGCAGCACTTCGACAGCCTGCACGACTGCTTCATCCGCGAGTTGAAACCCGGCGCCCGGCCCCTGAATGCCGACCCCGCCGTGCTGTGCAGCCCGTGTGATGCGATCGTGGGTGCCTGTGGCGCCGTGCAGGGTTTGCAGGTGTTTCAGGCCAAGGGCTTTCCGTACACCCTGCCTGACCTGTTCGGGGCCGATCCGGCGGCCTTCGAGCCCTACCGCGATGGCCTGTTCGTCACGCTGCGGCTCACGTCCAGCATGGTTCACCGCTTTCACGCGCCGCACGCTTGCCGGGTGCACCACGTCACCCACCACGCAGGCGACACCTGGAACGTCAACCCGATCGCGCTGAAGCGGGTGGAAAAGCTCTTTTGCAAAAACGAGCGGGCAGTGATCCACACCACGTTGACTGCCAGCGGCCACCCGGTGGCGCTGGTGCCGGTGGCCGCCATCCTGGTGGCCAGCCTGCGGCTGCACTGGCTGAGCACGTTGCTGGGGGTTGACTACCGCGGGCCCGATGAGCTGCCTTGCGATGCCCGCTTCGCCAAGGGCCAGGAGATGGGCTGGTTCCAGCACGGCTCGACCATCATCGTCTTAGCGCCGCGGGGGTTTGTGCTGGCCGAGGGGGTGGCGGCCGGGCTTGAACTGCGCATGGGGCAGGCGCTGATGCGGCTGCCCTGACCGCGCGCCGGCCGACCGTGGGCTGGCAGGCCTTGCTCAGCCTGGCGCCGGCTTGCGTCGGCAAAAGCCGACGACAACTGCTGCTGCGGCCAGCCCTAGCACGACGCGCCCGCCACCCAGCAAAAACCCCGCCACCGAGCCCAGCAGGCTGCTCGTGCCGGGTGCCGCCCCGTCGACCATCAACTGCCAGATCGCCGAGGCCAGCATCAGCGGCGGGTCGACGATCAGCAGCGCCCACCCGATCAGCAGCCACAGGCCGAGGCGCAGCACCTGCTCGCGGCGGCTGCGGGCCGGCCAGGCCGCGGCCGCCAGGGCGGCGACCAGTGGCGCCACCAGCGC
>JBBQMM010000585.1:0-2277 GCA_038328935.1 Burkholderiales bacterium | reverse complement strand
GCAGCGCATGGCTCTGGACCTGCGCAGCACTGGCGTGTTGCTGGCGTTAGCCAGCAAGAACAACGAAGCCGACGCCATGGCCGTATTCGACCGGCGAGCGGAGATGCTGCTCAAGCCCAACCATTTCAGCGCACAGCGCATCAACTGGAACGACAAGCCCGCCAATCTCGTGGCCATGGCGCAACAGCTGGGTTTGGGCTTGGACAGTCTGGTTTTTGCTGACGACAGCGCCATCGAATGTGCATTGGTGCGAGAGGCCTTGCCGCAGGTGGAAGTGGTGGAGTTGGGCAAGGAGCCGGCGCGCTTTGTGGATTTGGTGCTGCGCACGCAAGCCTTTGATGCGCTGCATGTGTCTGAAGAAGACCGTCTGCGTGCCGACAGTTACGCTGCCGAGGCCAGCCGCGTTGAACAGCGTGCTGCGGTTACCGACCTGGCCAGTTTTCTGGCCGACTGCAAACTGCAGCTTGCGCTGCAGCCCGCAAACCCGGCCACCCTGGACCGCATGCACCAGTTGTTGGGCAAGACCAACCAGTTCAATTTCAGCCTTCAGCGCCCCAGCAAGGACCAGCTGCAGACATTGATGGAGCGGGGCCGCCGTTTGTACAGTGCTTCGTTGAAGGACCGCTTTGGCGACTACGGTCTCATCGGCATCCTGCAGCTGGCACACGATGGGCCCGCCTTCATGATCGAGAATATGGCCCTGAGTTGTCGGGCGCTCGGTCGTGGCGTCGAAGACGCCATGCTGGCTTATGCCCACAGCCGTGCGTTGGCTGCAGGCTGCACGCGCTTGACCACCCGCGCCGTGCGCGGGCCGCGCAATCAGCAGGTGCTGGAGTACCTGGATAATGCAGGTCTTGTGCGTGTGGCTGAAAGCGAAAGCGAAGTTGCGTTCGAGATTGCCATCGCCCCTGATGTGTTGCCTTGGCCGCCCTTTGTAGCCGTACGATTGAATGAAACAGAAGGTGCATGACGTGAGCAATGCCGAACTGGATCACAGACTGAAGGCCCTATTCGGTGCCATTCTCGATCTGCCGGTCGATCAGGTCGGCCCTGAGTTGTCGACCCAGAGCTGTGAAAAGTGGGACTCCTTGAACCAGATCCACCTCACCAATGCCATCGAAGAGGAATTTGGGTTCACGATGGATTTCGAGGACCAGATGCGCATGCTGACCTATGACATCGCACTTGAGATTGTTTCTCGTCATGGCCGTTGACGGCCGCTGCTGAGTCTTGCTTGGCAAGCGCTCCAGCAGCAAACACGGGTCGGCGCGGCCGAATGCGCGCCTGGTTCTTCACAGCAACGGAAAGATTTCGACGATGAGCGACACGCCCACAGGTTTTTTGGCGCGGTTGATGGAAGAGCCGCCTTTTCGCATTTTTGGCAAGGCCTTCGTCAAGCGCTTCTCGTCCGACATCCGCACCATCTCGCGCTGGGACGCCGCGGAGCGGCCCAACTACCTGCTGGGTGTGCTGCGCGCCGCTGACCAGGCGCTCGAGTCGAACATCAAGGAAATCGCGGTGGCCGAATTCGGCGTCGCCGGCGGGGCCGGGTTGCTGTGCCTGCAGTCCTATGCCGAGCGTGTGCAGGCGGCCACGGGCGTGAAGATCCATGTGCTGGGTTTTGATACCGGCGAAGGCCTGCCCAAGGGCACGGGTGACTTTCGCGACCACCCCGAGATCTGGTCGCCTGGCGACTTCCCGATGGTGTGGGACGAACTGCGCCCGCGCCTGGGGCCGCAGACCCAGCTGGTGTTGGGCGATGTGGCGCATACGCTGCCTGACTTCGTGAAACACCAACTGCCGGCGCCGATAGGCTTCATCTCCATCGACGTCGACTTCTACAGTTCCACCCGCGACGCGCTGCGCATCCTGAGCATGCCCGAACGCAAGATGCTGTTCCGCACGGTCATCTATCTGGATGATGTGGAGACCATGCTCTACCACCGCTTCGCCGGCGAACTGCTGGCGGTGGAAGACTTCAACCGCGACACCCCGGGTGTCAAGATCGACCGCTGGCGCGGCATCCGCAGCCGCCGGCCCTTCCACGAGGAAGTGTGGCTGGACCGCATGTATGTGGCCTATGACCTGGAAGCCATCGACCGCATCGGTCACGACCCGTCTCGCAGCAAACTCGTGCTGGATCTGAGCAATGTCTCGAACACCGGAAACATCATCCGGTAAGGCCGGCAGCCTGGCGCCTGCGCCTGCGCCTGCGCCTGTCCCTGCTCCCGCTCCTGCTCCTGCCCCTGTGCCTGCCGGCCTGCCGCTGGCGCGCCT
>JBBQMM010000584.1:0-2308 GCA_038328935.1 Burkholderiales bacterium | reverse complement strand
GGGCGTCACCGAGACCATCCGGCGGGCGTTGGCCGCGGGGGGCATGACTGACAGGCCGCCGCGCTTCGACCGCGATTCAGTGGTCGATGTCGTGGCACGCGTCGTCCCCACGGCCGAAGACGGACAGGCCGCGCCGGCCCGCGAGCCGTCGGTCGGTGAAGTGCAGCAGACGGGCCGCTTCGAATCGCGCGCGTTCAGCAACCGTGCCGGCACCCGCGCCTACAAGGTTTATGTGCCGGCTGCGGCTGTGGCTGCGGCTGTAGTTGCCGATGCAGGTGCAGGTGCAGGTGCAGATTCGAAGGCGCCACCCGCGATGGTGGTGATGTTGCACGGCTGCACGCAGTCCGCAGACGACTTCGCGGCCGGCACGCAGATGAATCGTCTGGCCGACGCGCACGGCTTCGTGGTGGTCTATCCCGAGCAGGCCGCCGAGGCGAACTCATCGAAGTGCTGGAACTGGTTCAAGCCGCAAGACCAGCGGCGCGACGCAGGCGAGCCTTCGTTGATCGCGGGCATCGTGCGCGAGGTGGCGCAAGCCCACGGAACCGACCCTGGGCGCATCTTCGTGGCCGGCTTGTCGGCAGGCGCCGCAATGGCCATGGTGCTGGGCGAGACCTACCCGGAGCTGTTCGCGGGGGTCGGCGCACATTCCGGATTGCCCTACGGCAGCGCAAATGACATCCCGTCGGCCCTGGCCGCGATGAAAGGCGGGCGCAGTGGCATGCCAGGGCTGAAAGGCATGCCCGCTGCCGCCAGCAGGTCGCGCAGGACAGCCAGCCGGGCGGTGCCGGTGATCGTGTTCCACGGTGACCGGGACCACACCGTGCAACACAGCAACGGAGCGCAGATCGTGCAGCAGGCACAAGAGGCGCACGCCGCACAGGCAGCGCAGGCGGGCGCTGCGCCATTGCACGTCATTACGCAGCAAGGCGTTGCGCCAGGCGGCCGGCGTTTCAGCCGCACGGTTCACGCCGACGCTGCAGGGCGGGCCTGCATCGAGTGCTGGACGCTGCATGGCGCAGGCCACGCCTGGTCGGGCGGCCACGCCAGCGGTTCGTTCACGGATGCCGCTGGCCCCGATGCATCGGCAGAAATGGTGCGCTTCTTCCTGGCCCTGCCGTCTGCTGAAGCTGCTGCCCCTGCCCGGGCTGCAGCTGCAAGTGCCGGCTGAAATCCGTGGGCGTCGGTTCCAGAACACCCAGCAGGTCCGGGCCCTGACGCCTGAAGCGCGGGCAGGGCTTGCCCAGCAGGCGGCGAATGAACGACCGTCGGCCGCCCGCTGCGTTCGTGGCACATTCCGAGTTGCAGCTCTTTCGTAGAGCCGCCCCGATCAACTTGAACCGGAAGATCCGCATGAACCCACTCGCCTTCACCCGACGCGCGCTGGCGCGAGCCGCAGCCGCAGCCCTGACTGCCGGCCTTGCGGCCTTCGTGTTGCCCGCCGTGGCCGCCACGCCCAAGGACACCGTGGTGGTGGCGCTGGCCTTCGACGACATCATCAGCCTGGACCCTGCTGAAGCCTTCGAGATCTCGGCCGGCGAGCTGATGGGCAATGCCTACGACCGGCTGATCCGCTACGACGTCAACGACCCCAGCAAACTGCTGCCCGATCTGGCCAAGGGCTGGAAGGTGTCAGACGATGGCAAGACCTACAGCTTCGAGCTGAAGCCGGGCCTGAAGTTCGCCAGCGGCAACCCGTTGACGGCCGAAGACGTGGTCTTCAGCCTGCAGCGCGCGGTGCTGCTGGACAAGACGCCGGCCTTCATCCTGACGCAGTTCGGCCTGAGCAAGGACAACGTGAAGGACAAGGTCAAACAGACCGGACCGCTGACGTTGACGATGGAAACCGACAAGCCCTACGCGCCGACGCTGGTCTACAACTGCCTGACCGCCAACGTGGCGAGCATCGTCGACAAGAAGCTGTTGATGAGCAAGGAGGCCGTGAAAGACGGCGTGGGCGACATGGGCTACGCCTGGCTGAAGACCAACTTCGCCGGCAGCGGGCCGATGAAGATACGCGAGTGGCGCGCCAATGAGATCGTGGCGCTGGAGCGCAACGACAACTACTGGGGCACCAAGGCCAAGCCGGCGCGTGTGATCTATCGCCACATCAAGGAAAGCGCTACGCAGCGGCTGCTGCTGCAAAAGGGCGACGCCGACATCGCGCGCAACCTGACGCCGCAAGACCTGGACGCGCTGGCTGCTGACAACAACATCCAGACCACCGCCACGCCCAAAGGCACGGTCTACTACTTCAGCCTGAACCAGAAGAACCCGACGCTGGCCAAGCCCGAGGTGCGCGAAGCCT
>JBBQMM010000583.1:0-2344 GCA_038328935.1 Burkholderiales bacterium | reverse complement strand
GGCATGCAGGCCCACGGAGAGGAACGCCGGGCCGCTTTGCTCTTCACGTGGCAGCACCTTCTCCAGCGCCACCATGCTGGTGTTGCAGCGGCGCGCAAACTGGCCGTCTTCGTCGAAGACGTAGGCCACACCGCCGCTCATGCCGGCAGCGAAGTTGCGGCCGGTCTTGCCCAGCACCACGGCCGTGCCACCAGTCATGTATTCACAACCGTGGTCGCCCGTGCCCTCCACCACGGCGCTGGCACCCGACAGCCGCACCGCGAAGCGTTCGCCGGCCACGCCCCGGAAGAAGGCCTCGCCGCTGGTGGCGCCATACAGCGCGGTGTTGCCGATGATGATGTTCTGCGTCGTGTCACCGCGGAACTCGATGCTGGGCCGCACCACGACGCGGCCGCCCGACAGGCCCTTGCCGGTGTAGTCGTTGGCGTCGCCGATCAGGTACAGCGTGATGCCCGGCGCCAGGAAGGCGCCGAAGCTCTGGCCGCCGGTGCCTTCCATCTGCATGAAGATGGTGTGGTCGGGCAGGCCTGCAGGCCGGTGGCGCACCAGCTCGCCAGACAACATGGCGCCCAGGCTGCGGTTGCGGTTGCGTGCCTCTTCCATGAACTGCACTTTTTCGCCGCGCAGGATGGCGGGCTGGCAGCGTTCGATGAGCTTGACGTCCAGCGCCTGGGCCAGGCCGTGGTCTTGCTCTTCGGTGTGCAGGCGCGGCACGCTGGCATCGATCTGCGGCAGGTGGAAGACGCGGCTGAAGTCCAGGCCCCTGGCTTTCCAGTGCGCGATGCCTTTCTTGGTGTCGAGCAGGTCGGCGCGGCCGATCAGTTCATCGAACCTGCGGATGCCCAGTTGCGCCATGATGTGGCGCGCTTCTTCGGCGACGAAGAAGAAGTAGTTCACCACGTGCTCGGGTTTGCCGCTGAACTTCTTGCGCAGCACCGGGTCTTGCGTGGCCACGCCCACCGGGCAGGTGTTGAGGTGGCACTTGCGCATCATGATGCAGCCCTCCACCACCAGCGGTGCGGTGGCGAAGCCGAACTCGTCGGCGCCCAGCAGCGCACCGATGACGACGTCGCGACCGGTCTTCATCTGCCCGTCGGCCTGCACGCGAATCCGTGAACGCAAGCGATTGAGCACCAGCGTCTGCTGGGTTTCGGCCAGCCCCAGTTCCCACGGCGTGCCGCAGTGCTTGATGCTGCTCCACGGCGATGCGCCGGTGCCGCCGTCGTGGCCTGCTATCACCACATGGTCGGCCTTGCACTTGGCCACGCCGGCAGCGACGGTGCCGACGCCGACTTCACTGACCAGCTTGACGCTGATGCTGGCGCGCGGGTTGACGTTCTTCAGGTCGTGGATCAGCTGCGCCAGGTCTTCGATCGAGTAGATGTCGTGGTGCGGCGGCGGGCTGATCAGGCCCACGCCGGGCACGCTGTAACGCAGCATGCCGATGTATTCGCTGACCTTGCCACCGGGCAGCTGGCCGCCTTCACCGGGCTTGGCGCCCTGTGCCATCTTGATCTGGATCTGGTCGGCACTGACCAGGTACTCGGTGGTGACGCCGAAGCGCCCGCTGGCGACTTGCTTGATCTTGCTGCGCAGGCTGTCGCCGGCCTGCATCTCGTAGTCGGCCTCGATGACCTTGCTGCCGATGACGTCGCTGACCTTGGTACCGGCCACGACCTTGATGCCCTTGAGCTCATTGCGATAGCGCGCCGGGTCTTCGCCGCCTTCGCCGGTGTTGCTCTTGCCGCCGATGCGGTTCATCGCGATGGCCAGCGTGCTGTGCGCCTCGGTGCTGATGGAGCCCAGCGACATGGCGCCGGTGGCAAAGCGCTTGACGATGTCGGCCGCGCTTTCCACCTCGTCCAGCGGTATCGCCTTGCTCGGGTCGACCTTGAATTCGAACAGCCCGCGCAACGTCATGTGGCGCTTGCTCTGGTCGTTGACGATCTGCGCGTATTCCTTGTAGGTGTCCCACCGGTTCGCGCGCGTGCTGTGTTGCAGCTTGGCAATGGCGTCGGGCGTCCACATGTGCTCTTCACCGCGCACCCGCCACGCGTACTCACCGCCGGCGTCCAGCGTTTTGGCCAGAACCGGGTCGGTTCCGAAGGCCGCCTGGTGCATGCGCAGCGCTTCTTCGGCGACATCGAAGACGCCAATGCCGCCCACCTGGCTGGCGGTACCGCGGAAGTACTGGTCGACAAAGCTCTTTTCCAGGCCGATGGCTTCGAACAGCTGCGCGCCGCAGTAGCTCATGTAGGTGCTGACGCCCATCTTGGACATGATCTTGCTCAGGCCCTTGCCCACCGCCTTCACGTAGTTGTAGATGGCTTTGTCGACACTCAGC
>JBBQMM010000582.1:0-2423 GCA_038328935.1 Burkholderiales bacterium | reverse complement strand
TATGTGAGCTGCTCGCCGTTCCGTGTGCCGATTGCGCGCCTGGCGGCGGCGCAGGCGGCGATTGAGGGCTGAGAGCATCCAAGGCCCCTGTCGGCGCCCGGCGTTCGCGTAGTAAAACAACTTCTGGTTATGAAGTTGTCCTTCGATATTTTGTTTACTTGAGAGGCTGAGGGGCCCAAGGCAAGCCTTTACGGGCAGGCGGTCGCGGTTAGGTGGTCGCGGTCAGGCCGTTGCGGTCAGGCGGTCACGATCCGGCCGTTGCGGTCCGGCCGGCAGCACAGCCCGTGCGGCTGGCGGCTACTTCAGCCCGCTGACGTAGCTCGCCACGGCCTTCGTTTCGAGCTCGGTCAGGCGCGATGCCACCAGGTGCATCACCGCGTTGTCGTTGGTGCGTTCTCGCTGGCTGAACTGTTTCAGCTGGCGTTCGGTGTACAGCGCGTGCTGGCCTGCCACGCGCGGCAGCGCCTCGGTGCCCTGGCCCGTCGGCCCGTGGCAGCCGGCGCAGGCGGGCACGCCGGAATAGGGGTTGCCGCGCAGGTAGATGAAGCGGCCCAGCTGCGCCAATTCCGGGTCTTCCACCGGATGCAATTGCACGGGTCGGCTTTCGAAGTACTTGCCCAAGGCAACGAAGTCGGCTGCAGCCAGGTCCTCCACCATCGGCTGCATGGCGCTGCTCTTGCGCTTGCCGCTTTTGTAGTCGGCCAGTTGGCGCGTGGTGTAAGCCGCGTGCTGCCCGGCCAGGCGCGGGAACACGGGGCTGGAACTTTCGCCCTCGGCGCCGTGGCAGATGAAGCATTTGCCCTGCACGATTTCTTCGGCGCGCCTGGTGTCGTCAGCGCGCACGCCGTTGCAGGCCAGGGCCAAAGCGGTGGCCAGCAACAGCGCCTTCAAGGGGTGCGCAGCGGGTGTATCAGCCATGGGTTTTGCTCGCAGGCTTGGGGTTGGGGTTGACGTCGGGTTCAAGGGCACCACCGGTCAGGCCAGCGCCGCTGAGCCGGGCACGGCCTGGTCTGCTGCGTCGGTGCCGTGGCGGTGTTGCGGGTCGGGCCGTCGGTCCACCAGGCGATCGGTCAGCGCAGCAGCGGCCCAGATGGCGCACAACGACACCCAGCTGGTGATGGTGAACACCGCTGCGCCCGACAGCCCCGCGCCCACCGCGCAGCCGCCGGCCAGCATGCCACCAAAGCCCATCGCCATGGCGCCGACGATGTAGCGGCGCATGCTGGCGCCGCCCGCGAAGCCTTCCAGCTTCAGCTCGCCAAAAAGCGCGGCGGCCAAGAACGCGCCGATGAACACGCCGGGCATCAAGCCCATGTCGAAGTTGAAGGGCCGGTCGGTGGCAAACAGCACCCGTGTCAACACTTCGGCCGACGGTCCGGTGAAGCTCAACGCCTGTATCGGATGGGGGTCGAAAGAGACCTTGCTGATGGCGTAGGTGGCCCACCAGGCAGCGGCGATGCACAGGCCCACGCCGGTGGCACCGGCCCAGCCCCACGCCGGCACCTTCTGGCGCCGCGCCCAGAAAACGGCCGCTGCCAGCCAGACGCCGCCAAACACCAGCGCGCCCACGTGGCCGATGCCCAGGCGCGCTGTC
The DNA here is from genome assembly GCA_038328935.1 of Burkholderiales bacterium. Lineage (GTDB taxonomy): Bacteria > Pseudomonadota > Gammaproteobacteria > Burkholderiales > Burkholderiaceae_C > Rubrivivax. The sequence goes on along the minus strand of JBBQMM010000582.1, from coordinate 829 downwards.
AGGTCGCGTGCCGCGCCGCCATCCACCGTCCACAGGCTCGACAGCGCTTCGCGCGCGGGCGACAGCATGCCGGTCCAGGAAGCCTGCGCCGTGACCGCAAACACCAGCCCCGCCATCACCGAGCGCAGGTTGCCCTGGGCTGCCAGCACCAGCAGCCGGCTCGAACAGCCCCGCGCCAGGATCATGCCCATGCCGAACAGTGCGCCGCCGATGGCTGCGCCCGACAGGCTGCCGCGTGCCGCAATCTGCCGCGCATCGGCAGCGCTGAAGGCGCCGGCCAGCGTCAGCAGCTGGGTGCCGATGACGGCTGCGGCAAAAGCGAACAGCCACACCGTGAGCTTGCCGCCCACCAGGCTGCGCGAAAACTCGATCACGGCCGAGCGCAGGCAAAAACGTGAGCGCTGCGCCAGAAAACCGAAGGCCACGCCGATGACCAGCCCGGCCAGGGCCAGTGCCTTGTCTTCGCCGATCTGTTCGACCAGGGTTTCGATGACCGCGATGCTCATGCTGTGGGCTCCATGCCGGTTGCGGGCCCCGTGTCGTTCTTGCATGCGAGCAGACGGGCTTGGGGCACACAATATCCGTGTATGCGAATATTGTGCTTGATCCGGATCAGGCAAACATCAGGTTGTTCACGGTCAGGGTGCGCCCTGATCAGCGCACGACAATCGAGCGCAGGACCAAACCGGGAGAAATGCGCGTGAAGCCCTATGACATCGAAGTGCAGCGTTTGAAGTCGATGAGGCACGACAAGGGCATGGTCGAGATCCATGTCGACGCCCTGGTGATGGCCCGCGCAGCGCGCGACGACGAAGCCCCCGCCAGCTGC
>JBBQMM010000581.1:0-2428 GCA_038328935.1 Burkholderiales bacterium | reverse complement strand
GGACCCGGCGGCAGTGACCCCTATTGGCCCGGGGACCGGCCGGCGCCCTGACACCCGAACACGCACCACACCCGACTCCACCTCCACGCGGAGAACCATCATGCCGACGATCAAGGGCTTCGTTTCTTCTCTCCAGGTTCGCAGCGACGGCTGGGTCGAAGTGGAGGTGTTGTTGCCGCACAGCGGCAATTCGCGCCGCACTTGTTTCGTACAGGATCTGGACGGTGCGCCCGGCCAGGCCAACCGCCGGCTGTCGCAGACCGGGCTGTTGCGCGACGCCCTGGCGCGCAGCCTGCCGCTGGAACTTGAGATTCGCAGCGACAACGAAGTCGGCGACGTGATCGAAGACGTCAGCGTGCTGCCCCGGGCGTCGCTGGCCGCGCACCTGCCGACGCAGCGCGTGGTAGGTGTGGTCATCGGTCTGGCAGTAGCCGAAGTTGGCCCGACATCAGCGGCGTCGCCCTACGCCGATCCACCCGACCTGGGCAGCGTGACGCTGCTGGCCGACGACGGCAGCCTGTTGCAGGCGCAACTCGATCTGCAGCGGCCCTACCCCTTGTACGCGCAACAGGCCCTGGCATTGCTGACTCAGGCGCAGCGCACGCGGCGGCCGGTGGCGCTGACCCTGGGCCAGCGCGGCGAGGGCGCAGGCAAGGACGAGCCACGCCGTGCGGCGGCCGTGGCCGGAGCGCGCAAGGGCGCCCCGGTGGTGCTGGCCGTCGAGTACGAGGCGGTGCCGGTTGCCGAACTGTCCGAGACCTACGCTTTCATCGAAAGGCTGACCCAGCGCCATGAGAGCTGGCAGCCCGACGAGGCGCCGGCGCTGTCGCAGGTGCGGGTGCAGTACACCAGTGCGCCGGCGCAGACCCCGGAAGGTGACGTGTCCGACAACGGCAGCTTCACGCCTGCCGCAGGCGTGGCCTGGGTGCATGTCGATTCACCGATGCTGGCCAGCTTGAACCAGGCCTTGCGTGAGCGGTTGATGGTCCGCCTGGGCCTGCAGCAGGACCACGTGCATGAGGTGGTGCTGGTGGCGCCGATGGGCAGCGCCGCACGGCCCGTGTGGGTGGAAATGCGCAAGCGCCTGCTGCCCAAGGGGGCGGGGCCGCTGTGCAACAACGTGCCCACCGTGCAAGGCCCCGGCGCTGGGGCGTTTGCCGACCTGCCGCTGTCGCTGAGCTGGGTCGGACATGGCTACTTCGCACCCGGCCTGTGGCGCTTCGTTGTCATCACCGCCGGCGAAGCCAAGCTGAGCATCGATTGCAAGGCACCGTGCCTGGACGAGCCGGGCCCCGGGTGCGCCGACGCCCCTGCGCCGGCCGAGCCGTCGCGCTGCGGCACGCCGGCCGGCGATGAGCGCCAGCGCGTGCAGCACCACGCCTACCTGGGCGGCATGCACCGCGTCGAAGTCGTGCTGACGGGCCATGCCTGCCACGCGCCTTTCGAACTGCGCGCCTACCGAATCCGCTGAGCGCGACGCCAGCCAGCGTGCAAGGCGCCCCGATGCCGGTTGACGTGCCGCCTGCCGTGCCAGCCGCGTTGCCGAAGGGGGGGCCGATTCTCACGCGCGCCGAATGTGCCGAGCGTGTGCTGGCGCTGATCGCCAAGGCGCAGCGGCTGCCGTTGCAGCGGCTGACCCCGCAGACCACTTTTGCCGAGTTGGAGATCGGCTCGCTCGATGCCATCAACCTGGTGTTCGTGCTCGAAGACGAGTTCGGCATCGTCGTGCCCGAACATCAGATGAACTTCCAGACCGTGGGCGAGGTGGTGAGCGCGATGCAAGCGCACCTGTGCGGACCGTTGCCGACGGCAGACGATACGCCAGGGCCTGCCGCGTGATGCCGGCCGTGGCCGTCACCGGATTGGGCGCGGTCACGGCCTTCGGCCTCGGCGTGGACAGTCTGTGGCAAGGTTTGCTGCAGGGCCGCAGCGCGATTGCAGAACTGCAGCGTGGCGCCTCGCAGCACCTGCGCATGACGATGGCGGCCGAGGTGACGGCGTACCGTGCCGAGGACCACCTGGCCGATCGGGACTTCAACGAACTTGACCGCTTCGCGCAACTGGCGCTGGTGGCCGGGCGCGAGGCCTGGCGCCATGCCGGCTTGCTGCAGCAGCAGCCGCCACCGCAGGCGGTGGCGGTGGTCAGCGGCAGTGCGGTGGGCGGCAAGGAGAGCGAGGATGCCGGCTACGCGCGGCTGTACGGCGAAGGCCGGGCGCGGGCGTCGCCGCTGACCGTGCCGCGCGCCATGGCCGGGGCCGCCAGCAGCCGCCTGGCGCGCGAACTGGGCGCGCGGGGCCCCTGCGCCAGCCACGCGTCGGCCTGCGCCGCTTCCAGCCACGCCATCGCGCACGCCGCGCTGCTGATCGCCAGCGGCCGCGCCGAGGTCGCCTTGGCTGGCGGCAGCGAGGCGCCATTGGCGCAAGGCCA
>JBBQMM010000580.1:0-2432 GCA_038328935.1 Burkholderiales bacterium | reverse complement strand
CACGCTTGGTGCCACGCCTGGTGCCGCGCCTGTCGGCGCAGCTGGCCGCCCTGGCGCCGCTGTTGCGCAGCTGGCCCTGGCTCGACACGCTGCGCACCTTGCGCGAGCGTTTTCGCGAAGACCGGCTCGGCCTCACGGCGAGCAGCCTGACCTTCACCACGCTGATCTCGCTGGTGCCACTGGTGACCGTGATGCTGGCGGTCTTTTCGGCATTTCCGATGTTTGCCGGGCTCGAGCCCGCGCTGCAGAAGTTTCTGTTGCAGAACCTGGTGCCCGACAGCATCGCCAAACCGGTACTGCAGGGGCTGACGCAGTTTGCAGGCAAGGCCCGCGGCATGGGCACGGCCGGTTTGGCGGTGCTGGTGGTGTCGGCGCTGGCGCTGGTGCTCACCATCGACCGCACGCTCAATTCCATCTGGCGCGTGCGCCGGCCGCGCGCCTTGGGGCACCGGTTGCTGGTGTACTGGTCGGCGCTGACACTGGGGCCGCTGGCACTGGGCCTGAGCCTGACGCTGACCGGTGCAGCGCTGTCGCTGTCGGGTGTGGCCACCGGGCCGGGTGTGGTGTCGATCCTCATCGATGGGGTGCAGTTCGTCATCCTGGCGGCGGCAATGGCCGGTCTCTTTCACTACGTGCCCAACACGCCGGTGCGCTGGGTGCATGCCTGGGCGGGAGGCGTCTTCGTCGCCGCAGCGTTCGAAGTGGCCAAGGGCCTGCTCACGCTGTACCTGAGCACGGTGCCCAGCTACAACAAGGTTTACGGGGCGTTTGCCACGGTGCCGATCCTGATGCTGTGGGTCTACCTGGGGTGGCTGATCGTGCTGCTGGGGGCGGTGATCGCAGCCTACGCACCCAGCCTGAGCATGCGCGTGGTGCGCCGGTCCGACACACCCGGCTGGCGTTTCGAGCTGGCACTGGTGGTGCTGCGCGAGCTCTTCAACGCGCGGCTGGGCGCCCAGCATGGCCTGTCGCTGGTGGCGCTGTCGCAGCACATGCGTGTCGATCCGCTGCAACTGGAAAACGTGCTGGAGATGTTGTGCTCGCTGGACTGGGTGCAGCGCCTGGCAGAAAGCAGCCCGCAGGCCACAGACGACCCGCGCTACGTGCTGCTGTGCGACCCGGCCACCACCACCACCGAGGCGCTGGTGCGGCGCAGCCTGCTGCAGGATGGGGCGGCCTCTGCGGCCTTCAGTGCCGCCGGTGGCTTGCGCTCGGTGAACTTGAAGGACGCCCTGGGCGTTTGACAGCGGCATGACCACCGAGTGAAAACGAACGTCCCGACACCTCCCCGCACCTCCCCGCAACTCACGCCATCATGAGCATCGAACTTTCCAAAGAGGCGCGCGCCCAGGCGATCGCGTCCATCGAGCGCTACTTCAGGGAGAACTTCGAAGAGCAGCGGCTGGGCAACATCGCCGCTGGCGCGCTGCTGGGTTTCTTTTTGCAGGAGATCGGGCCCGCGGTCTACAACCAGGCCGTCGCCGAGGCGCAAGAGCGGCTGCAAGCGCGCGTGGCCGAGCTCGACATCGAGCTGCACGAAGACGAGTTCGCCTATTGGCCGCGCCAGGCCAAGCCGACGACTGGTCGCCGTTGAGCGCTGGCTGAGCTGCCCGAACGGTGGGTTCTGTCATGGTGCTGCGGGTGTCGCCGTCCATCGTATTTGCCACGCGGCCGGGTGGGCAGACGATCGACCAGGACGCCTGGGGCGGCAATCCTTTCGCCACTGCGCTCATCGAAACCGCTGCCGCGCCATCGGCGGTGCTCAGCGCCACGCTCGAGCCCTTGCAGACCCGCGTGGCGGCGCGAACCCAGGGTGTTCAGGTGCCCGAGTGGCAACTGGGCCCAGCCGAAAAACGGTGGCGGCTGTTGCATCCACCTGGGCCGACTCCGGCACCGAGGATGGCCTTGGTGCTGGTGGCCTTCAACTACGCGTCGGCCGACCTGGGCTACCTGGCGGGCGCAGCGGTGGACGAGCGGCGCGTGGCGGCGTTCCTGGCGCAGCAGGGCTTCACGGTGTGGCAGGGCGTTGTCTGCACACGCCAGGGCATCGCGGCGGCATTGACCCGCTACGCGCGGCACAGCAGTCAGGCCCGCTCGGCGCTGATCTACTGCACCGGGCACGGCATCATGGTCGGCGATGAAAGCTATCTCTTGCCCACCGACTACCCATCACATAAGGGTTATGGCGGTGCGGCTGTGCGCAGACATGCGGTGCCGGTGCAGCGTATAGCGTTGGCGAACCGGGCCCAGCGCGAGAACCTGACCTTGTTCGCGGGTTGCCGGTCAGGCTGTGACGCGGCCTGAGCTGCGCGCGCCGCCACCGCAGATGACGTGTTCAGCCTCGTGATGGGCATGCGGGTGAAGGCCGGCGCCGGGATTGCAGCGGGTCGGGTCGGGTCGGGTCGCTCAACCCGCCTGCAGAGCCCCCCGCA
>JBBQMM010000579.1:0-2434 GCA_038328935.1 Burkholderiales bacterium | reverse complement strand
ATACGGGTGGGCAGCGGTGGCGTGATGCTGCCCAATCACGCCCCCTTGGTGGTGGCCGAACAGTTCGGCACCCTGGCCACGATGTACCCCGACCGCATCGACCTGGGTCTGGGCCGCGCGCCGGGCACCGACCAGCCCACGATGCGCGCGCTGCGGCGCACGCTGGCCAGCGCGGACGAAGACGGATTTCCGCAGGACGTGCTGGAACTGCAGGCCTATCTTGCGCCGGCGCAGCCGGGCAGCGTGGTGCGCGCCATTCCCGGTCAGGGCACCGAGGTGCCGATCTGGCTACTGGGCAGCAGCACCTACAGCGCGCAGCTTGCCGCCTACCTGGGGCTGCCCTTTGCCTTCGCGTCGCACTTCGCACCCGACCTGCTGCTGCAGGCCCTGCATCTTTACCGCAGCAGCTATCGCCCCAGCGCACGCTGGCCACAGCCTTATGCGATGGTGGCCTGCAACGTGGTGGTGGCTGATTCCGATGCCGAAGCCGCGTATCACTTCACGTCCATCCAGCAGCGCTTTCTGGGCATGCGCAAGGCCGTTCGCGGCCCCCTGCCGCGGCCGGTGCAGCGCATGGACGACCTGTGGAGCCCCGCCGAGCGCGACGGCGTCGAACGCATGCTGGCCGTCTCGGCCGTTGGCAGCCCGACCACGGTGGTGCAGCAGCTCTCGCGCATCCTCGCGCAAACCCAGGCCAACGAGTTGATCATCGCCGGCGCCATGCACGATCACCAGGCCCGCCTGCACAGCTACGAACTGCTGGCAGGCGTGCGCGAACAGCTGGCGGCCTGAGAGGCTGAGAGCGCGAACTCCGGCGCCTGACCTGGCCCCGACCCTGGCCTCTGCAGCGGCGCCCGCCTGTCACCCGCCAGTCAATCCCCGGGTTGCAGATAACTCTGAAACACCGCGACGTGCACCATCGCGGGGTCGCAGCCACCCGGCCAGAGTTCGGCGGCAGCGAAGCGCACATCGCAGGTCGGCTCGTCTTCAGCCGGCACGCCGTGGGCCTGTGCGTCGGGGAACGGATAGCGGGGCGACACAGCCACCACCAGCCCGCACTTGCCGCGGATGTACGCCGGCATGCGCACATGGCCGCCAACGAAGTCTTCGCGCACCCGCACGCGGTCCCCCGGCACGAAGTCAGAACGATCAGCCGCGTTGCTGCGGCCCGGCCCCAGTGGCTTGGCCAATGGAAAGTGGCCTTGCGCGCGGCTGTTCAGCTCGTCGGGCATGACCAGACCTTTTTCAACACACAGCGTGGCCAGGCTCGTGAGCGTGCGTTCGAAGTAGCCGGCCGACAGGTAATGCCTCGGTTCCATGCGCTCGATGGCATGGCGGTATTCGTCCATGTTGAAGACGCCCGCGCGCACCGCCAGCGCATACAGCGCATTGACGCGCCGCTCCCATTCTTCGTGGAACGCGGGCGCATCGGGCACATGGCGCACGGCACCGAAACCCTGTTTGCCGCCGAGATCGTGCAGGCCGTCCATCGTGTCGCCTTTCAGTGGGTTTGCGCGACACCGATCATGGCGTCTTTGGTGATGATGGCGGCCAGCTGCTCCTCGGTCCAGCCGGCCGTGCGGGCCGGCCGCACCGGCAGCACCACGTAGCGCGTGTCCGCCGTGGTGTCCCAGACGCGGATCTCCACTTCGAGGGGCAGCACCAGGCCCATCTCGCTCAACACGGTGCGCGACTCGCGCACGACGCGTGCCCGGTACTCCAGGTCCTTGTACCAATCGGGGGGCAGACCGATCACCGTGTACGCGGTGCACGAGCACAGCGTGCAGCAGATGACGTTGTGCACCGTGGGTGTGTTCTCCAGCGCCACCAGGTGCCGGTGGTGGCGCGGCAGTTCGATGCCCAGTTCGGCCACCGCGGCGCGCCCGTCGGCCAGCAGGCGCTGGCGAAATTGCGGGTCTGACCAGGCCCGGGCCACGACACGTGCACCCCGCTGCGGCAGCCAAACCTCTTCCACCAGGTGCGCCGCCTGTGCCACCGCTTCGGCGGCCTTGAAACCGCGCTGCTCGAGCACAGCTTCGATGGCGGCCGCACGCTGCTCAATGGTGGCGGTTGTGGCGGAAGTTGTGGTGGCAGTTGTGGTGGCGGTTGTGGCAGAAGTTGTGGCGGCGGTTGTAGCGGCAGTGGAGCATTCGTCGTTCATGGCCATCCTTTGGGCTCAAGCAGGGGCGGGCTGGGGCCCGGGTTTCGCAAGGGCGTCAGTTCAGCCAGCGCCGTGCGTTGCCGAACATGCGCATCCACGGGCTGCGCGCTGCAGGCTCACCCGCGGTCCAGCTCATCTGCACGTTTCTGAACACGCGTTCGGGGTGCGGCATCAGTGCGGTGTAGCGGCCGTCGGCCGTGGTCACCGCGGTCAGGCCGCCGGCGCTGCCGTTGGGGTTGAACGGGTAACGCTCGGTCGCTTGCCCGAGGTGGT
>JBBQMM010000578.1:0-2471 GCA_038328935.1 Burkholderiales bacterium | reverse complement strand
CACCGTGCCGTCGATCAGCTTGGCGCTGCGCAGCGGCTCCTTCGGCACGCTGACGCCGAGTTGCGAGGCGGCCTGCTTGTAGAGATCGATCTGGTTGATCTGCTTGGCGACCGCGAGGTAGTCCGGGTGCTCCTTGAGCAGGCCCCAGCGCTTGTGCTGGGTCAGGAACCACATGCCGTCGGACAGGTACGGGAAGTTGACCGCCCCGTCGTTGAAGAACTTCATGTGGTTCGGGTCGTCCCAGGTCTTGCCGAGCCCGTTCTGGTAGCGCCCGAGGATGCGCTGGTTGATCGCATCGACGTTCGTGTTGACGTAGCTCTTGTCGGCGATCGTCTCGGCCATCTTCATCTTGTTCTGCAGGCCGGCGTCGATCCAGCGGCTCGCCTCCATCACGGCCATGATCACGGCGCGCGCGGTGTTGGGGTACTTCTTGGCGAACTCGCCCGTCGTGCCCAGCACCTTCTCGGGGTGGTCTTTCCACACGTCCTGCGTGGTGGCCGCGGTGATGCCGATGCCGTCGATGATGGCGCGGTGGTTCCAGGGCTCGCCGACGCAGAAGCCGTCCATGTTGCCCACGCGCATGTTGGCCACCATCTGCGGCGGCGGTACGGTGATGACCTTGGTGTCCTTCATCGGGTTGATGCCGGCCGATGCGAGCCAGTAGTACAGCCACATGGCATGCGTGCCGGTGGGGAAGGTCTGCGCGAAGGTGTATTCGCGCTTTTCGCCCGCCATCGCCTTGGCCAGGCTGGCGCCATCGACAGCGCCCTTTTCAGCCAGCTTCTTGCTCAGCGTGATGGCCTGGCCGTTGTGGTTCAGGGTCATCAGCACAGCCATGTCCTTCTTCGGCCCGCCAACGCCCAGGTGTACGCCGTAGATCAGGCCGTACAGCACGTGCGCCATGTCGAGCTCGCCGTTCACGAGCTTGTCGCGCACGCCGGCCCACGAGGCTTCCTTGGTGGGGATGATCTTGATGCCGTACTTCTCGTCGAACTTCAGCACCGAGGCCATCACCACCGACGCGCAATCGGTCAGCGGAATGAAGCCGATGCGAACTTCCTTCTTCTCGGGAGCGTCGGAACCCGCAGCCCATGCGCCGGCCGAAGCGGCGCCGCTGGCGGCCAAGGCGGCCGTGCCCTTGATGAATTGCCTGCGTTCTTCGCTCATGAGGCCCTCTTGACTGGACATGTGTGACTCCCGAGAAGACAAAAAAAAAGGGCGCCGACCACAGCCCCGTGCCACGGCACGGAGGTGCGAGTCGGGCGCCCTTGCCCAAAACCCCTGACTACCGCAGACAACCCCTTTGCAGCCTGCGATGCATTTAGCCAAGCAGGATGTGTGCCAGGGGTGGTTGGTGTTTGGAATTCGGCGTTCCTGTAGCGCTGGCGGGATCAGGCCGCCGGGGCGGGCTGCTCCGCTCATGTCATGCTTCACCGGCCTGCGGCCGGTGAATTCCTTCTTTACTTCGCTGCGCAGCTCACCCCGGCGGCCTGATCCGCCACTGCGGGCACGCAGCGAGCCCCGAGCCCACAGCCAGCACCCAGCACACTCTCCAACGCACCACAACAGCGCGCCACAACCGTGCAGTCAGCGCCTGATTGGTGCGCCGCAGCAAACGCTTTGGATCAACCCTCAGGCCGCAGCAACGCCCGCGCCGCCACCACCCGCTGCGCCACTTCAGCCATGCGCTGCCCGCGGTCCATGGCCAGCTTTTGCAGGTGCTTGAAGGCCTGCTCTTCGCTCAGCCCCACGTCGTCCATCAGGATGCCCTTGGCGCGGTCGATCAGCTTGCGGTCTGACAACTGCAACTGCGCCTGACCCAGTTGGTCGCGCAACTGGCGGTCTTGTTCGAAGCGCGCCAGCGCCACCTGCATCACCGGCCACAGCCGCTCGGGCTGCAGACCTGCGATCACGTAGGCGCTGACGCCGGCCTTCAGAGCTGCCTGCATCGGCCCCTGGCTGGCGTCTTCGCTGAACACCACCACCGGTCGCGGACTGGTGCTGCTGACGACGGCCAGGTGCTCCAGCGTGTCGCGCGACGGTGACTCGGCGTCGACTATCACCACGTCGGGCTGAAGGCGCAGCACGCAGTCGTGCAGCGTCAGCGCCGACTCCATCACGCCCACCACCAGATGGCCCAGTCGGGTCAGCTCGTCGCGGATCAGCGTGGCACGCCGTGCGCCGTCGTCCACGACCAGCACGCGCAACGGCGCGCTGTGGCCAGGCGGCTCGGCCTGGTCGGGCGCTGCGGTGGCCTGCGCAGCGCGCAGGGCGGGGTGTCGTGCAGGTGGCCGGGCTGCCGGCTTCGCCGATCGTGACAGGGTGGTTCGCTTGGGCGTGCTCACTGCGGCTGCGGCGCAAGAGTTGTGCCACGGAACACCATGCCCCGGGGCAGGTGCGTGTCAGGTGCGTGTCAGGTGCGTGTCAGGTGGGCGCAGTCAGGCATACGAGCAAGTCAGGCATGCGGACAA
>JBBQMM010000577.1:0-2475 GCA_038328935.1 Burkholderiales bacterium | reverse complement strand
GCCCTTGTGGGTGGTGCTGGTGACCACGTCGGCGTGCGGCACCGGGTCGGGGTAGACGCCGGCGGCGATGAGGCCGGCGTAGTGCGCCATGTCGACCATGAAGATGGCGCCGATGGCCTTGGCCACGCGGGCGAAGCGTTCGAAGTCGATGCGCAGGCTGTAGGCGCTGGCGCCGGCGATGATGAGCTTGGGCCTGTGTTCGTGCGCCAGACGTTCCATGGCGTCGTAGTCGATGGCCTCGGCGGCGTCCAGCCCGTAGCTGACCACCTTGAACCACTTGCCGCTCATGTTCAGCGCCATGCCGTGCGTAAGGTGGCCGCCTTCGGCCAGGCTCATGCCCATGATGGTGTCGCCGGGGTTCAGCAGGGCGAAGAAAACGGCCTGGTTGGCTTGCGAGCCCGAGTTGGGTTGCACGTTGGCAAACCGCGCGCTGAAGAGCTGCCTGGCGCGATCAATGGCCAGTTGCTCCACCACGTCGACGTTTTCACAGCCGCCGTAGTAGCGCTTGCCGGGGTAGCCCTCGGCGTACTTGTTGGTCAGCTGCGAGCCCTGCGCCTGCATCACGGCCGGCGAGGTGTAGTTTTCGCTGGCGATGAGCTCGATGTGATCTTCCTGGCGGCGGTTTTCCGCCTGCACGGAAGCCCACAGTTCGGGGTCGACCAGGGCAAGGGTGGAGGTTGAACGGTCAAACATGCTGGCAGTCCTCTTCGGAATGAAGGGCCTTCGAAAAGCGATGCGCCGGGCTGGCAGGCAGCGTCGCACGCGGTCGAGGGCTGCCCCTAGCGAACGGCTGACACCGCGGCGGTTGCCCGGCCCCGGCCTGCGCTTCCCGGTGGTTGACCACCTCGGGGCGTGGTGCCCCTATCGCCAGTTGCGCAGAACTTCAGTTTAGCGCCGGTGGCTGATTTCAGTCTGTGACCGATCACCCTGGGTCGCAGCGGGCGTGCGCCTGCCGGCTGGCGAATTTTCGGGCCACGCGGGTGTGCCTGCGCACAGGTTCAGCGCGGTTCAGCGCGGTTCGGCTCGCTTCACAGAGCAAGCGCCAGTTGCTCGGGCGCTTCGGCCGGCGTGCCGATGGTGTCGATGCGCTGCGGCGATGGCAAGGGTTTGCCGCCTTCAGATGCGTCGACCCCCGCTGCGCCACCGGCTGGCGTCGCCCGCAACGAAGGCGTTGCGCTGTTGGCCGCATTCAGCGGCACCGCGCGCCCGTCCAGCACGGCACGCATGTGGGTCTGTTCGGAGATGATCTTCGACGCGTAGCCGCCATCGTTCTCCTGCAGCGCCGCGCCCACGTAGTGACGCAGCCCTTCTGCCAGGCTGCCACCGCGTGCGATGGATTCCTTCAGCACCTGCACCCCCACGCGCAGATTGGTGACCGGGTCGAAGGCCGCGTGGCTGCCACCGAACGACTCGTACTTGTCGTCGTGCACGCGCGTCATGACCTGCATCAGCCCCTGCGCTCCCACTGGGCTCTGCGCAAAGGGGTTGAAGCGTGACTCGATGGCCATGATGGCCAGGATCAGCGTGGGGTCCAGACGGGCCCGCTGACCGGCTTCCCAGGCCTCGCGCACCAGTGCGCTCACGGGCTCGGGCGCCACGCGGTAGCGGCGGCTGATCCACAGCGCCAGGCGCGCTTGCTGCCGCGGCAGATCCTTGATGTCGGCGGCGGTGGCGCGGTCCACCGCAGTGGGTTCAGCCTGTGCGCGCAAAGTGTCGCCGTCGGCCAGGGCGCGGGATTCGCTGCGTTGCTGCAACCAGTCCAGCGCCGACGCCTCCAGTTCCTGGCGCATGGCGCCGCTACCGAACCCCAGCCCCAACGTCAGCGCCACCACGGTGGCCATGCCCACCATCGCCAGCGCGTTGTGAGCAACAACAAAGAGCCCCTGGCCCGCGTCGCGGCAGAACAGGGTTGCAGACTCGGCGACGGCTTTGCCGGCAGTGGACATCGTCCCGGTGGGATTCAACAGCAACAAAGGCAAGCTCCGGTTCGCGCCAGACAACGATGCCTGGCAGGGCTGCGGCGACGAGGTGTCGGCCGCGGCAATGAATTTCTTTAGCGGCTATCGTCTCGCCGCCGCCCCTCGCTTGAGCGCATCAATGCCGCTACCGCGTCTCGGGTAAACCCTTGATCTCAAAGGTTGGCGGATTCTAGGAAGCGCTACATACGCCGTCAAGAATATGAAAACACTTTGTTATTCTAAATTGATATGAAATACCGTGACCTGCGGGACTTCATGGCCCAGCTGGAAACGCTGGGTGAGCTGCGAAAACTGAGTGAACCAGTCTCTCCCAGGCTCGAAATGACGGCAATCGGCGACAAGCTGCTGCGCGCTGGCGGGCCCGCGGTGCTGTGCCTGAAACCGATCAACTTCTCTATTCCGTGCCTCATCAACCTGTTTGGCACCACGCGGCGGGTTGCTTTGGGCATGGGCGCGCAGTCTGCCGCCGAGTTGCGCGACGTCGGCCGACTGCTGG
>JBBQMM010000576.1:0-2500 GCA_038328935.1 Burkholderiales bacterium | reverse complement strand
CGGCGAGCCGGCCGCGCCGATGCCCAGCCGCGTCAGCGCCTGGGCGGTCTACGACGTCTTCACGGTGAAGGATGGCGAGCAGATCTTCCTGGCCGCGGTGAGCGACACGCAATGGCAGCTGCTGTGCCGCGAGTTTGCCTTTGACGATCTGCTGGCAGACCCCCGACTGGCCAGCAACAACCACCGAGTGCGCGCGCGCGACTGGTTGTTGCCGCTGCTGCGCGAACGCTTCGGCTTGTTGACAGCGGCCGAGCTGGCCTTGCGCTTCGAGCGCAACGGCCTGCCCTACGCACCCATCACCAGGCCGCAGGACCTGTTCGACGACCCGCACCTGCTGGCTACCGGCGGCCTGGCGCCCGTGCATGTGCCGGCCGATGCCAGCGGCGCCGGCCATGCCGTCGACACACTGTCGGCATTGCTGCCGCTGACCCTGGACGGGCGGCGGCTGCCCTTGCGATCGGGGCCGCCGGCGCTGGGTGAGCACACGCGCAGCCTGCTGCGCAGCCTGGGCTACGCGGCGCAGGAGATCGACCGCTTGCAAGGCGATGGCGTGGTGGCTGCCGCGGGCTGAGCGCCGCCAGCTACGCCAGCTACGCCAGCTACGCCAACTACGCAAGCTACGCCAACTACGCAAGCTACGCCAGCCCTACCGCGACATCGGGGTGAAGCGCCACCAGGCCATTGTCGAAGCTGACCAGGCGGCCGCCGTGGTGGCGCGCCAAGCCGGCCAGATAGGCGTCGGTGACCTGCCGGTGCCCGAGCACGCCGCGCCAGGAAATGTCGGCGTAGCCGAGGCTGTCGGACCAAAAGCGGTGCTGCGCGTGCGCCGTGACCCCAGCCAGCACCGCCAGCGCAGTGTCGGAGCTCACTTCACCCAGCTGCATGAGCAGGCGAAGCAGCGTGCCTTGGGTGATGGGGCAGTTGGCAAAGGGCTCGTCGCTGGCAGCGAACCATGTCTGCGCGGCCTGGTGGTGAATATGCGTGCTGCTGACCAGCGCCACCAGCACATTGCCGTCCAGCAGGTGCACGCGTTCACGTTGGCGCGCGACCTGCGTCAAGCTTCGTCCTCGAGCGCTTTCACGTCTTCGGGTGTCACCGTGCGCGACAGGCGAATCACGGGCAGCCCGGTTTTCGCGCTCGTGACCAGCGCAGCCCCGCGACTTGCTTCGGTCGGTGCCGGGGAAGCCAAGCCGCGACGAATCAATTCGACCGCCGTGAGGCTCAGGCTGCGGCGCGTGTGCACAGCCAGCGAGGAGATGATGCGGTGCAGGTCTTCCGGGAGATCGACGGTGGTTCGCATCCGCGCATCATGATGCTGTCGCATCAGTGTGTCAACCGTTCGTCCTGTGTTCGTGGTGGGCGACGCACGAGACGCAGGACGTGACTCTGCTGTCCCGCAACATTAAAGACCTGACCCCCGCCTACTTTTAAAGACCTGACCCCCGCCCACTTGAATGTGCTGGGCGTGCAGGAGGTGTGGGACGAATCGACGCTGCACGCGGCCGCGCATCGCAGCGGCCTGCGCTACACGACGGTGCTGGCGCCAGGTGCTGAAGCGGGCGCCAGCGGCACGCCGCGCGTGGGACTGGTGACGCGGCTGCCGCTGCTCGAGCTGGAGTCCACCACCGCGTTCGAACCCGCTGACCACGTGCTGGTGCCCGAGCTGGGCTTGCAGACCCGCTTCGAACGCCCGGTGCTGCGCGCCCGGCTGCAAACCAAACATGGGCAGACGTTGCAGGTGCTGGTGGTGCACCTGAAGAGCAAACGCCCCAAGTTCCTGCAAGACGCGCAAGGCGCGGTGATCGAAAAACCGCGACGACCCGGCCGTGGGGGCTGCGGCTCGTATCGGCTGAGGCGCTGTTGCTGCAAGGTATGGCCACCGCCGACCTTGCGCGCCGCGCCGGCCTGAGCAACGCGGGCCGCCTCAGCCGCCGGTTTCGCGAGCGGTGCGGCGTGGCTCTGAGCAGCTTGCGGGGCATGCAGCACACGCCACAAGCGCGGCCAAAAACGTCCTGAGGCGCCTCTGGCTTCAGCCGCGTTTCAGCGTGCGCGCAGAGCGCGCCAGGCACGCGGCGAGGTGCCCACATGCTGGCGAAACACGGCCGAAAAATGGCTGGGGCCGCGAAAGCCCGTGGCGCAGGCGGCGGCAGCGATCGGCAGCGTGCTGCGCTGCAGAAGTTGCTGCGCGCGAGTGATGCGCCGGCCCAGCACGTACTGGTGGGGCGTCTGGCCCACCGCCAGTTTGAAGGCGCGCAGGAAGTGGTCGTCCGACAGCCGCGCCAACGCGGCCAGTTCGCTGAGCCGCAACTCGTCGGCAAGCCGTTCTTCGATGTGCTCGAACAGTCGCCGCAGAACGGCCGCTGTCAAGCTGACACGCACGGGTGCTGCTGCCAGCGGACGGTCGACGGCATGCGTTCGCAGCAGGTGCCTCAACAGCATGGACATCACCTCGTCATGCGCCAGCTCGTCGAGCTTGCCGGCCTGTGCCTGCGCAAGCACC
>JBBQMM010000575.1:0-2502 GCA_038328935.1 Burkholderiales bacterium | reverse complement strand
TGGCCAGCTGCCCGCAGGCATGCACGGTGTGGCGTTGTATGGGTCGCTGTTTTTCGGCGCGGTGGGCAAGATCGAGGCGCTGGCCGACCAGGTGCGGGCGGGCACACACACGCTGGTGCTGGACATGCAGCGGCTGGTGTCGATGGACACGTCGGGGCTCGACGCCATGCAGCAGTTGCACCGCACCCTGAAGCGCCAGGGCGTGGGCCTGGTGCTGGCGCACGTGAACGAGCAGCCGATGACGCTGATGCAGCGCACCGGTTTTGCCGCACTGGTGGGTGCCGGCAACGTGGTGGCGAGCGTGGCCGACGCAGCCGCGCTCAGCGCGCAGCCCGCCGCGGATGCATCGACAACGCCATCGCCATCGCCAGTGCCAACACCCGCAGCATCAGCGCCGTGAACGGGGCGCTGCGCACTGTGGCAGGTGCCGCCCCGGCGTGCGCCAGTTCGGCCAGCAGCCAGCGGGCCTGATCGGCAGCGCCGGCGTCGGCCGGCCCAAGCGCCAGGGCCAACGCCCGCAATGCCAGGCGCAGTTCATGCAGGTGGGCTGCCTGGCCACTGCCGCCTGCCAGCTCCGCGGCATTGGGCAGCGCATGCGCCAGCAGGGCCTGCAGCGCGCCACCGCGGCTGCGGGCACCGGGCTTGTCGCCCACCGCCGGCACCAGCGGCAGACCGTGCGCGAGCCGAAAACCCTGCTCTGACTTGGTCCGCACGTCCCACCACAACGCATGGCGGCCGGCCCAGCGCGCGGCCAGCGCCGGCAGCGCGCCCACAGGGCCGCTGACCAGCTCGAAGTCGATTTCGTGCACGGCCCGCTTGCGGTCACCGGCGATCAGATGGCCGCGGTCCAGCGCGAGCTCGATCACAGCGCCCTGATGGCGCAGCCTGCGGTGCAGCCGCTGGATGTCGGTGCGGTAGACCGTCTGCAAGGCTCCCCCGGCTTGCAACGCACGCTGCAGCGTTGCGGCCAGGGCCGTGCCGTCGTGCCGGCGGGCGTCCAGCGTGGGCAGGCCGCGCACACCCGTCAGCACCACCTCGTGCTCGAAGCGGCTGGCCAGGCCGTCGCCGCGGCCCTTCAGCGTCTGCACCCAGACCCGGCCTTCCTTGCGCAGCCGCAATGCCATGCCTGCGGCTGCCAGGTGCGAGCCCGCGGTGTCGGCATACAGTGCCTGCAGCCGCGTGGTGCGCGCAGTGGCGGTGGCCATGGCCAGATGCAACCCGCCCCGATGGCCGCGCGGGACCTGAAATTTCAGTTCGGTTTCGATGGCTCTGCTGCGCTAAAAGAAACGAGGCGTGCACCGGCTGGCCGCAGCCAGCCGGCGCACGCCCAGCCCGTTCAACTTCAGTTCTTGCCGCCGCCCTGGCTGTCGCGGGGGTCGTCGCCGATGGCCGTGCCCTGCACCTTGCCGCTGGCGTCGAAGGTGACGCTGAACATCTTCGACTCCTGCCCGTTCTGCTTGAAACGCCAGTCCCAGACCTCTTCCTTTTTCAGTGGAAAAGGCTGCATCCTGGCTGGGCGGCCCAGGATGGCGCGCACTTCCAGCTGCGTCAGACCGGGCGTGACCTTCGCAAAGTTGTCGGGCGTCAGCAATTGGCGGATCGACGTGACCTTGCCATCAGCACCGATCTTGATGACGTAGTTGGTCCAGCCCTCGGGCTGACGCGGATAGTCCAAGGTGCGTGAACCATCGGCTTCGACCGTGATGGTTCTGGGTTCGCCGAACTCCTTGCGCACCTCGACTTCGGTCGACACGCTCTCCTCCAGCACCGAAGTGCGGTCGCAGCCCGCCAGCGGCACGGCCAGCAAAACGGCCACCGCCAGGGCCATCACCAGGGTCAAGCGGCTGCGGGTCGACAAAGAAGCGTTGGCCATGTGCGGGTCCCCGGTAAAATGCGGTTCTCCATTCTGCCCTGCGACACAACCGGTCCATCCCATGCCTTTGTTCTGGAAGCCCTACACCTCTGACCTTACCCAGTTCATCCAGAACCTGAAGGCGATCAAGCCATCGCTGGAGCAGGAACAGCGCGCTGGCCGCGCGCTGCTGTGGGACAAGCCGCAGGACCGCAGCGCCAGCGCCGAATGGACGGAAGCCAAGGTGCCGCAACAGGCCTACGTCTACCAGACCAAACCGCAGCGCTGAGCCCGAAACCGCTCATCAGCGCACGTCAGCGCAAACCACAGCGCACACCACAGCGCACACCACAGCGCAAAACAGCGCAAAACACCGCTCCACAGTTAGCCACACCCACCGTGTCGAGCGCAGCCACCGCGGCCGATTCCGCGACAGAGTTCGAATTGCCACCCGAAAACGATGCCCCACCGCCGCTGGTGGTGGACAGAATTGCGGTGGCACGGCTGTATGGCGAGCCGCTGTTTCGCCTGCCGCAGGACCTGTACATCCCGCCCGACGCGCTGAAGGTGTTTCTCGAAGCCTTCGAGGGCCCGCTGGACCTGCTGCTCTACCTGATCCGGCGTCAGAACTTCAACATCCTGGACATCCC
>JBBQMM010000574.1:0-2527 GCA_038328935.1 Burkholderiales bacterium | reverse complement strand
TGGCGCACCATCACCATGGGCTGGCGGCCGATGGTGACGGCGTGGTAGTCGCCCGGCGCCTTGACCTGCGATTCGTGGCCGCAATAGACCCAGGTGCGTTCCCAGATCTTTTCCATCTCGGCATCGAAGATGGCCTGGTCCGTGTACACGCTTTTGTGCACGCGGTCGGGCTCGACCAGCGGTTGAAGATTCATCACATCCATCGAGAGGCTCCTGGGGGCTGTGGCGCGCGCCGGCAGTGCCGGCCCGACGGGGGTTGGTCGCTGCAAAAAGTCTAGTGTCCATGTCCCCACCCTGATATTCACGCCACTGCGTTTGCGATAACCTGTATGAATGTCAGAGCATCCCCTTGACCTGCGCCGGGTGCGCCACCTGGCAGCTGCGGTAGCGGCGGGCAGCTTGTCGGCGGCGGCGCAGCGGCTGGGCCTCTCGCAGCCGGCGCTGAGCAACAGCCTGAAGTCGCTGGAAGCCGACCTGGGCCTGGCGCTGCTGGAACGTCACCCCCATGGCGTTCGCGCCACCGCCGCGGCCACGGCGCTGCTGGAACACGCGCACAGCGTGGAACAGGAACTGGCCAGCGCCATGAAGCGGCTGACGCACCTGAAGCGCCAGCGCAGCGGCAGCCTGCGCATCGGCTGCGGGCCGTCAGAAGCCACCCGGCTGCTGCCGCTGGCGCTGCTGCGCCTGCTGCAGCAGCAGCCCGAGCTGCAGGTGGTGGTGGAGTACGGCCTGAACGAAGCGCTGATGCCCATGGTGCGGCGTGGCGAGGTGGACTGCGCGCTGTCGTCCGTGCCGCGCAGCGCGGCCCACCCCGAGCTGCAGCACACCACCGTGCAGGTGGACGAAGCCGTCATCGTGGCGCGCGCCGACCACCCCCTGGCCGAGCGCCGGCAGGTGGCGGTGAAGGACCTGGCGCGCTACCCCTGGGTGCTGGCGCGGCGCTGGGAGCTGGAACGTAAGGCGCTGGACGACCTGTTTGCGCAAGCCGGCCTGCCGCCGGTGGAAGCCGCGGTAGAGACCAGTTCAGCCGTGCTGATGAAAAGCCTGGTGCTGCACAGCGACTTTCTCACCTTCGTGCCGCACGAAATGGTGCGCTGGGAAACGCAGGCGCAATTGCTGCGCCCGCTGCGACCTTTGGCCAGCGCCTGGGCCCGCCACGTGGGCCTGACGACGCGCAAAGGCCGCGAGGCCCCCGCCACCGTGCAGGCCTTGCTTGCATGCCTGCAAGCCGTGGCGCAGGCGGGGCCGAACGCCGCGCAGAATGCCGCGCACAAGGTCGAGCAGAACGTCGCACAGAAGGTCGCGCAGACGCCCTGAAACCTTCCCACACCATGACCACCTCCACCGCACAGCCCCCCACCATCCTGGCCACGCACGCCCTGGGCCCTTCGCCCACGCCCTGGCCCACCATCGACCCCTTTCTGTTCTGCGTGCACCATCTGGACGCCTACCCGCCAGGCAACGGCCAGATGGGCCCGGCGGCCAGCCTGGCGGGCCGCCACCTGGGGCAGGACTTTGCCGGCAAAGACGGCTGGAACATGTACCACGGCCAACAGGTGCCGGGCTTCCCGGCGCACCCCCACCGCGGCTTCGAGACCGTGACGCTGGCGCGCCAGGGGCTCATCGACCATTCCGACTCGCTGGGCGCCGCAGCGCGCTTTGGGCATGGCGACGTGCAGTGGCTCACCGCCGGCCGCGGCATTGTGCATGCCGAGATGTTTCCGCTCTTGAAAGACGCCGAGGCCAACCCGGCCGAGCTGTTCCAGATCTGGCTGAACCTGCCGGGCCGCCTGAAGATGGCGGCGCCGCACTTCAAGATGTTGTGGGGCGAGCAGATTCCCGGCCACACGACACACGACAGCGCCGGCCGCAGCACGCAACTGACGGTGGTGGCCGGCCCGCTGCAGCAGGGCGACACGCAGCTGACGCCGCCCGCGCCGCCGCCCGATTCATGGGCCTCGCAGGCCGGCAGCGGCGTGGCCATCTGGACGCTGAAGATGGCGCCCGAAGCGTGCTGGACGCTGCCCGCGGCGCAAACCCCCGGCGTGCGCCGCATGCTCTACGTCTTTGAACCTAGAAACCGCAGTTGACCGCTTCTCTCCGCTGGCTACACCGCATGAATTCTGGCTTTCGCAGCCACGACCACCTTCATCCTTTGGGTGACAGCGCTACGCACCCGACTGAGCCACACTGGCGCACGCTGGCGGCGTTGCTCCTCCTCGCGGGCATGAGCCCGCAGCGTCGTCGCGCCTTGCCAGCGCACGCCATCGCGGCCCACTCGGGCGCGTCCAACTGCGGTTTCTAGGTTGACATCAGCCACCCCCGACCTGTCACTGCACTGCGGGCCGGCAGATCTCAGCGCAACCCATCCCACAACAGCTTGCCGTCGGTGAGCAAGAGGCCCGCCGCAAACAGCCGGTAGAACATCGCCTGCTTGATGCGTTGCACCACTCGCACGCCCAGTCAGACGCCGCCCGGCGCTGCCGCGATCGCCACCGCGTAAAACGCGGGGTCGGTGATCAGTGGC
>JBBQMM010000573.1:0-2527 GCA_038328935.1 Burkholderiales bacterium | reverse complement strand
GCTGCCGAACGACGGCTGCAGCCTGGTCGCCTGTGGGACATTTCGCCCGCGGTGCATGCGGGGTCGCCGGTGTTCCCCGGGGACGCGCCGTACACGGCGGTGTGGGCCGCCCGCATCGGGCCGGGCTGCCCGGTCAACGTGAGCACCCTCACGCTGAGCCCGCACACCGGCGCGCATGCCGACGCGCCACTGCACTACGACGACGCTGGCGCGGGCGTGGGAGAACTGGACCTGGGGCCCTACCTGGGCCCGTGCCGCGTGGTGCACGCCATCGGCTGCGGGCCGCTGGTGCAGTGGCACGACATCGCCGACGCGGTGCGGGGCACGCCGCCCCGCGTGCTGGTGCGCACCTACCGCCGCGCGCCGGTGGACCATTGGGACGCGGAGTTGCCGGCCTTTGCGGCCAGCACCATCGAGTGCCTGGCCGACCTGGGCGTGCTGCTGGTGGGCATCGACAGCGCCAGTGTCGACGCGGCCAGCAGCAAGACGCTGGACAGTCACCAGGTGCTGCGCCGCCGTGGCCTGCGGGTGCTGGAGAACCTGGTGCTCGACGACGTTCCCGAGGGTGACTACGAACTGATTGCGCTGCCGCTGAAACTGCTGGGCGCCTGCGCGTCGCCGGTACGCGCGGTGTTGAGGTCGCTGCCTGTTTGCTGACAGACCGTGCTGACAGACCGTGCTGACAGACCTTGCTGAACGACCTTGCTGGAAGGCCCTGCTGGAAGGTCCTGCTGGAAGACCCTGCTGGAAGACCCTGCTGGAAGGGCCGGTTTTGCGCATCCTGCGGGTCGACCACTGAACTTGACCGAGACCTTTGATGACCACCCGTGACGAAGCCCTTGCACTCGATGCCGCCGACCCGCTGCGCCTGCTGCGCCATCAATTCAGCGTGCCGCCGGGCCTGTTGTACCTGGACGGCAATTCGCTCGGGGTGCTGCCCACCGCCACCGCCGCGCGCGTGCAGCAGGTGGTGCAGCAAGAGTGGGGGCAGGGACTGATCGGCAGCTGGAACAGCGCCGGCTGGATCACGCTGCCGCAGCGCGTGGGCAACAAGATCGCGCGCCTCGTGGGCGCCGGCCCCGACGAGCTGGTGGTGGCTGACTCCACCAGCGTCAACCTGTACAAGGTGCTCAGCGCCGCGGCGAGCATCGTCGCTGCCGAGCGCACGCAGCCGCAGCGCCGCGTCATTCTCAGCGAGCGCAGCAACTTTCCCACCGACCTGTACATCGCGCAGGCGCTGGCCGCGGAGCGTGGTTTCGAGTTGCAGCTGGCCGATACCGACGAGCTGCACGCGCTGCTGGCAGGGCCGCTGAAAGACCGCTGCGCGCTGCTCATGCTGACGCATGTGAACTACCGCACTGGCCGCATGCACGACATGGCGGCGCTGTCGCAGGCCGCCCATGCCGCGGGCGCGCTGGTGGTGTGGGACCTGGCCCACAGCGCCGGCGCGGTGCCGGTGCACCTGCACCGCAACGGCGCCGACTTTGCGGTCGGCTGTGGCTACAAGTACCTCAACGGCGGGCCGGGCGCACCGGCCTTCGTCTGGGTGCATCCGCGCCATGCCGAGCGTTTCTGGCAGCCGCTGGCGGGCTGGATGGGGCACGCCGCACCGTTCGAGTTCACGCCCGAGTACCGTCCCGCGGCGGGCATTGCACGCTACCTGTGCGGCACGCCACCACTGCTGTCGTTGGCGGCGCTGGAGTGTGGCGTCGACACCGTGCTCGCTGCCGAGCCCCTGGGCGGCATGGAGGCGCTGCGCACCAAGTCACTGGCGCTGACGCGCTTGTTTGCGCAGCAGGTGCAGGAACACTGTCCGCAACTGACCCTGGTCTCGCCCACCGAAGACGGCCTGCGCGGCAGCCAGGTGTGCTTCGCCCATGAGCAGATCGCCTACCCGGTGGTGCAGGCGCTGATCGAGCGCGGCGTGATCGGCGACTTCCGCGCACCCGACGTGCTGCGCTTCGGCTTCACGCCGCTGTACCTGGGTTATGCCGACACCTGGGACGCCGCCGAGCACCTGCACCAGGTGCTGGCCAGCGGTGAATGGCAGGCGCCGCGGTTCAACCAGCGCAACGCAGTCACCTGAAGGAGCGCAGCGCATGAGCGGATGCCCATTCAACCCCGACCAGTCCCCTGACCCGGCGCCTGTTCAGGCACCTGTTCAGGCACCGGCCATGGCATCTGTACAAACAAGCGGCGCAGAGGCTGCAGCGGACAAGGCGCCAGCCCCGGACCTGCACGCAGACGGCGCGCAGCTCGACTTCGGCAGCGACATGAGCTATGGCGACTATCTGCATCTGGACCAGGTGCTCGGCGCCCAGCACCCGTTGTCCACCGACCCCAACGAGCTGCTGTTCATCGTGCAGCACCAGACCAGCGAGCTGTGGATGAAGCTGCTGCT
This sequence comes from Burkholderiales bacterium, assembly GCA_038328935.1. Taxonomy (GTDB): domain Bacteria; phylum Pseudomonadota; class Gammaproteobacteria; order Burkholderiales; family Burkholderiaceae_C; genus Rubrivivax. The sequence continues at coordinate 126 of JBBQMM010000573.1, read as the reverse complement.
GCACGAGCTGCAGCGTGCCATCGGCTTCGTGGCCCAGGACCGGCTGCAGCCGGCCTTCAAGGCACTGGCGCGGGTGTCGCGCATCATGGAGCAGCTGGTGCACGCCTGGGACGTGCTGTCGACGAT
>JBBQMM010000572.1:0-2531 GCA_038328935.1 Burkholderiales bacterium | reverse complement strand
TCTTCTGGAACTGCATGAAGCCCGCCGGCGGTGGCGAGCCCACAGGCGCACTGGCAGCAGCCATCCTGGCCAAGTGGGGCAGCTACGCGGCTTTCCGCGAAGCCTTCGTCAAGTCTGCCGTGGGCAACTTCGGTTCTGGCTGGACGTGGCTGGTGAAGAAGGTTGACGGCAGTGTCGACATCGTCAACATGGGTGCCGCCGGCACGCCGCTGACCACCGGCGACAAGGCCTTGCTGACAGTCGACGTTTGGGAACACGCCTACTACATCGACTACCGCAACCTGCGCCCGAAGTTCGTCGAGACTTACCTCGACAAGCTGGTGAACTGGGAATTTGCGCAGACCAACTTCGGCTGATCAGGCCTGGTTGACCGCCCGTCGAACAGGGCCGGCCGCAGAACTTGCGACCGGCTCTTTTCATTCCCGGAACGGCTTGCCGCGCAACCGGGCCCCGGCCTTGATGCCGCGCTTGGCAAACCAGCCCTGGCGCATCTCCAGCGCATAACGCACGGGTTTGGTGGAGCAATGGGAGGCTTCCGAGCGCGGCTGCATGTCGGCTATGTTGACGATGGTGCCGTCGTCGGCCACGAAGGCGATGCTCAGCGGGATCAGCGTGTTGCGCATCCAGAAGCAGCGCACCGCCACGTCGTCGTTCACGAACAGCATGCCCTCGTTGGCGCCCATCTCGGTGCGAAACATCATGCCCGTCTGCTGCTGCGCCGGCGAGATGGCGAGTTCGGTATCGATGACGTGCATGCCGGCCGACAGGCGCGTCGTGGGCAGCCGCGCTTGCGGCGCCTCCTGGCCCTGGGCCAGGCTCGCGAAGGCCAGACAGGCGGCTGTGGCGAGCAGAACACGCTTTGCGGCGTTGGGCATTCGGGCTTTGATGCAAGTCATGGGGGCTATTGGGCGGTGGGCCTACATTATCGAGCGCTGTGCCCTACAACGCCGGCTGCCCAGCACGGTTGACGAGTACTGTTCGCCGCGGCGTGACGGTTGCGTAACGCCAGCACGGTGCAGCGTTCCATCGTTTTTTGGGCGCAGCGACCAGCTTTTCGCTGCCCGTCACGAGCCGTCAGTGACGGCCCCCCAACCGGCCAAACAACCAGTGCACCCACCGGGCAACCGACTGATCAGCATGTCCGCAGTCACAGCCGCCGCCGAGCCCGTTGCATCGCCCGCGCTGGCCGTGGTGGATGACCCGCTGGAGCTGGCCCACTACACGCGCTGGACGGTGGGGCCGGCGGGCCAACGCCTGGGCGAATCGGCGTTGCAGCTGGAAGGCATGCACTGCGCAGCCTGTGCCGGCATCATCGAAGCGGCCTTGATGCGCGTGCCCGGGGTGCACCAGGCGCAGGTCAGTGCGGCCGGCGAGCGTGCCACGGTGCAGTGGGACCCTGAACAGACACGCGCCTCGGCGCTCATTGCTGCCGTGCGCGGCGCTGGCTACGACGCCGTGCCCGATGCAGCAGCACCAGCACGCGCACAGCGCAGGCTGGCGCATCGGCGCGCGCTGTGGCGCTTGTTCGTGGCGGGCTTCTGCGCCATGCAGGTGATGATGATGGCCACGCCGAGCTATGTGGCCGCACCCGGCGAGTTGAGCGACGAGATGCGGCAGCTGCTGAACTGGGGTAGCTGGCTGCTGTCGCTGCCGGTGATGCTCTTTTCGGCGGGGCCCTTTTTTTCCGGCGCCTGGCGCGCGCTGCGCACCCGGCACATCGGCATGGACGTGCCGGTGACTTTGGGCATCGTCATCACCTTTGTCGCCAGCACCGGCGCCACGTTCAGCCCCCAGGGCGTGTTCGGGCACGAGGTGTATTTCGACTCGCTGACCATGTTCATCAGCTTCTTGCTGGGTGCACGTTACGTGGAGCTGCTGGCGCGGCACCGCGCTGCCGATGCACTCGAAGCGCAACTGGCCTGCCTGCCGCAAACCGCATGGCGCCTGGATGCCGATGGCGGGCAGGAAGAGGTGAGCGTGCGGCGACTGCGTGTGGGCGATCTGCTGAAGGTGCCGGTGGGCCAGGCCTTTGCTGCCGACGGCATGATCGAGTCCGGCCACTCCGACGCCGACGAGTCGCTGCTCAGCGGCGAGTCGGCGCCAGTGCCCAAGCACCCGGGCGACACCGCCATTGCGGGCAGCATCAACCGCGGCGCACCAGTGCTGTTGCGCGTGCAACGCACCGGTGCCGACACGCGCTTCGAGGCCATGGTGTCGATGATGCGCAGTGCCATGAGCCAGCGGCCGGCTGCAGCGCGGGTGGCCGACCGCTGGGCGGCACCCTTCTTGTGGACGGTGCTGGTGCTGGCTGCAGGTGCGGCAGCAGTGTGGAGCGTCATCGACCCGGGTCGCGCCGTGTGGGTGGCCGTTTCGGTACTCATCGTCACCTGCCCCTGTGCGTTGTCGCTGGCCGCACCGGCCACGCTGGTGGCGGCCGCGCGCGGCCTGGCGCGGCGGGGCGTGATGTTGCAGCGCCTGGACGCGCTGGAGCCGCTGGCCCGCGCGCAGCATGTTTTTCTGGACAAGACGGG
>JBBQMM010000571.1:0-2543 GCA_038328935.1 Burkholderiales bacterium | reverse complement strand
GATGGCTTTGTCGACACTCAGCTGGCCCGGCAAGGTGCCGTGCAGTTGTGCCAGCGTCTCGAGCGCCAGGTAAGGGTGCACGGCTTCAGCGCCATAGCCGGCCAGCACGGCGAAGTGGTGCACCTCGCGCGCGCTGCCGGTTTCAACCACCAGACCGGCCGTGGTGCGCAGGCCGGCGCGCACCAGATGGTGGTGCACGGCAGACAGCGCCAGCAGCGCCGGAAAGGCGATCTGGTCGCGGCTCATGCGGCGGTCGGTGATGATGAGGATGTTGTGGCCCGCCTTCAGCGCGTCCACGGCCTCGGCACACAAGGAAGCGAGCTTGGCCTCGACGCCTTCGCGGCCCCAGGCGCGCGGGTAGGTGATGTCGAGTTCGTGGGTCTGGAACTTGCCGCCGGTGTGTTTTTCAATCGCGCGCAGACGCGCCATGCCCGCGAAGTCCAGCACCGGCTGCGTCACTTCCAGCCGCATCGGCGGGTTGACGGCGTTGATGTCCAGCAGGTTGGGTTTGGGGCCGATGAAGCAGTTCAGGCTCATCACGATCGCTTCCCGGATGGGGTCGATCGGCGGGTTGGTCACCTGTGCAAAGAGCTGCTTGAAGTAGTTGAACAGGGGCTTGTTCTTGTCCGACAACACCGCCAGCGGGCTGTCGTTGCCCATGCTGCCGATGCCTTCTTCGCCGTCGGCAGCCATCGGTGCGAGCAGGAACTTGATGTCCTCCTGCGTGTAGCCGAAGGCCTGCTGGCGGTCGAGCAGCGTTTCGTCGAACTGCATCGGCACGGCCTGCGCGTCCACGCTGTCCAGGCGGATGCGCACGTTGTCGATCCACTGCCGGTAGGGGCGGGCGTTGGCGTACTGGTTCTTCAGTTCTTCGTCGTCGACGATGCGGCCCTGCTCCAGGTCGATCAAGAACATCTTGCCCGGTTGCAGGCGCCATTTCTTGACGATGCGGCTTTCGGACACCGGCAGCACGCCCGACTCCGACGCCATCACCACCAGGTCGTCATCGGTGACGATGTATCTGGCGGGTCTGAGGCCGTTGCGGTCGAGTGTGGCGCCGATCTGCTTGCCGTCGGTGAACACCATCGCAGCCGGGCCGTCCCAGGGTTCCAGCATCGCTGCGTGGTATTCGTAGAAGGCGCGGCGGCGCGCATCCATCATCTCGTGGTTTTCCCAAGCTTCGGGGATCATCATCATGGCCGCGTGCGCCAGCGGGTAGCCGGCCATCGTCAACAATTCCAGCGCGTTGTCGAACGTGGCGGTGTCGCTCTGGTGCTCGAAGCTGATGGGGTAGAGCTTTTGCAGGTCGTCGCCCAGCACGGGGCTCTTCATCACGCCTTCGCGGGCGCGCATCCAGTTGAAGTTGCCCTTCACGGTGTTGATCTCGCCGTTGTGGGCCACGAAGCGGTAGGGGTGCGCCAGCGGCCACTCGGGGAAGGTGTTGGTCGAGAAGCGCTGATGCACCAAGGCCAGCGCGCTGGTGGCGCGCGGGTCTTGCAGATCCAGGTAATAGGTGCCCACCTGGTCGGCCAGCAGCAGGCCCTTGTAGATGATGGTGCGGCAGCTCATGCTGGGCACGTAGTACTCGCGGCTGTGCGTGAGCTTCAGCGCCTGGATGGCGGCGCTCGCAGTCTTGCGGATGACGTACAGCTTGCGCTCCAGCGCGTCGGGCACGATGACGTCGGCGCCGCGGCCGATGAAAATCTGGCGGATCACGGGCTCCTTGGCGCGCACGGCCGGGCTCATCGGCATGCTGCGGTCCACCGGCACGTCGCGCCAGCCCAGCAGCACCTGGCCTTCGGCCTTGACGGCGCGCTCCAGTTCCTGTTCACAGGCCAGGCGCGATGCGCTTTCCTTGGGCAGGAAGATCATGCCGACGCCGTATTCGCCGGGCGGCGGCAACTTGACGCCCACCGAGCCATCGGGAGCCTGGCCCGCGCGCGCCATCTCGGAGCGCAGCAGGTCGTCGGGGAGCTGGATCAGGATGCCGGCACCGTCACCCATCAGCTTGTCGGCTCCCACCGCGCCGCGATGGTCCAGGTTTTCCAGAATCTTCAGGCCCTGTTCAATGATGCCGTGGGCCTTCACACCCTTGATGTGGGCGATGAAGCCCACGCCGCAGGCGTCGTGCTCGGCCTGCGGGTTGTACAGACCGTGGGCGGCCAGGGCTTCGATTTCGGCAGTGCTGGCGCTGGCTGTCGATGGGGTGGTGTTGGCGGAAGATGGCATGGGCGGCCTCCTGAGGGCGGTGCTGGAAATCCGGCCAGACCAGCAGAGTGCGGACTCTGGGCGTGGCAACTGGCGACTGGCAGATGGTGACTGGCGGTTGATGAAGAGCGGCTTAGGAAGAGCGGTTGATGAGGGGCGGTTGATGAGGGGTGGTTGATGAGGGGTGGTTGATGAGGGGTGGTTGGCGATTCGGCCGTCTGTGCAGACGCCGATGGGACCGCGAGAGTATCGCAGTGCAGCATTGACAACAAGCAGTTAAAAATGGGGTCAGACCCCATTCATGCGATCAACGTTTTTTGTTTCTGTTTAAATGG
>JBBQMM010000570.1:0-2560 GCA_038328935.1 Burkholderiales bacterium | reverse complement strand
CGGAAAACGACTCGGCATAGCTGCCGTAGGCGCGAAACTTGGCCATCACGCGCGTGGCCTTGCCGTTGATGAATTCGGTGGTCGGCACTTCGGCCACCGGCCCCTTCCAGCGGCCGCCTGCCTTGATGCCGAACAGGTTGAAGCTCAGCGTGCCGTCGCTGTGCTTGATTTCCTTGCGCCCCCAGCCGGTCTCCAGCGCCGCCTGCGACACCATGAAGCTGGCGGGTATGCCGCTGGAGGCCTCAACGGTCTTGGCCGCCTCCATGTGCTGCTGCACGAAGCCCGCAGCTCCGCTTTGCGGAATGCGGGTGCCGATGGGCTGGCCCTGCATCTTCTGCGACTGCAGCGGCACGGGCGTGTTGTTGGCCGAGCCGGTGGCCGGTATCGGGCCGGGGGCCATGCCCATCTGGCGCTCCAGTTGCTTGAGGATGGCCTCCGACAAGCCACCGGGCCGGCCGCTGATCTGTGTCGCCAGCTGCTGGTCCAGCATCTCGGTGCCCAGCTGCGTGCCGGCGTTGTCGAGCATGCCGGTGGGCTGCGTGGAAATGCGCATCGACTTCACCAGCTCACCCATGAAGAGCGACTCGAACTGCTTGGCCGCTTCGCGCGCCGCGGCCTTCGGGTCGGTGGCGGCCTGGCCTTTCAGCGAGTTCAGTGAACGGGTATCGGCACTCAGGCCGTTGAACGACGCCGGCTTGACCAGCGACGAATTGACGGACACGACGGAGGAATGGGAGTTGGGCAGGGCGGGCATTTACAGAACCTCGATTTCGGCGCGCAGGGCACCAGCACTTTTCATCGCTTGCAGTATCGCCAGCAGGTCCATCGGCGTGGCACCCAGGGCGTTCAGCGCCTTCACCACCTCGGTCAGGCGCACACCGGCGGGCATCTGGATCAAGGCCCCGGGCTGCTGGTTGATGGCGATGTCGCTCTTTTCGGCTTGCACGGTCTGCCCCTGGCCCAAGGCGTTGGGTTGGCTGACCACAGGCGTGGTGCTGATGGTGACGGTGAGGCTGCCGTGGGCCACGGCGCAAGCGCCCAGCGTCACTGATTCGTTGACCACCACCGAGCCCGTGCGGGCGTTGATGACCACACGCGCAGCGGGCGTGGCGAGCGCGACGGGCAGATTTTCGATGTCAGCCAGGAAACCGACCCGGTCCTGGGCCTGTTCGGGCAGGCGCACGGTGATGGTGCGGCCATCCACGGCGGCCGCCGTGTTGGCGCCCTTGGCCTTGTTGATGGCGTCCACCACCGCGCGCGCGGTGGCGTAGTCGGCCGCCTGCAGACCCAGCTGCAGCGACTGACCCTGCAGCGCCGTGGTGGGCACCGCGCGTTCGACACTGGCGCCTTCGGGGATGCGGCCGGCCGACAGGTGGTTGATCTGCACCTTGCTGCCGTTGGCCGAGGCACCGGCGCCACCGACGATCAGGTTGCCCTGAGCCAGCGCATAGATCTGGCCGTCGGCGCCCTTCAGCGGCGTGACGATCAGCGTGCCGCCGCGCAGACTCTTCGAGTTTCCGATCGAAGACACCACCACGTCCAGCGTCTGACCCGGCTGCGCGAAGGCCGGCAGTTGCGTCGTCACCATCACCGCAGCCACGTTGCGCAGCTGCATGCTGGCGCCCGGCGGCATGGTGACGTCCATCTGCTGCAGCAGCGCGTTCATGCTCTGGCTCGTGAAAGGCGTCTGCGTGGTCTGGTCGCCGGTGCCGTCCAGGCCCACCACGAGGCCGTAACCGACGAGGGCGTTGTTGCGCACCCCTTGCACGGTGGCCACTTCCTTGATGCGCACCGTGGCCCCCGCAGGCGCCGGTGTCGCCACCACAGCCGGCGCCCGCACGTTCGCACCCACGGCCGCTCCCACAGGTGCTGCCAACGCCAGCAGGGCACACGCTGCCACCGCCAGCACGGCGGTCCACAGGCTGGAACTGAAAGGCAGGCTCAGCGCCAGCTTCAATCTCGCGACCAGAAACGAAATCGTTGGAAAAGTCATGGCAGCACTAGATCGGCATCAGGTTGAGAAAGACGCGCGACAGCCAGCCCACGGCCTGGGCCTCGGCCTGCTGCCCACGTCCGCGTTGTTCGAGCCTGACGTTGGCGATCTGAGCGCTCTGCAACTGGTTGCCGGACTGGATGGCGCGCGGGTCCACCTGGCCGGAGAACCGCAGCACATCCACGTTCTGGTTCACGCCGATCTGCTTTTCACCGGCAATCAGCAAGTGGCCGTTGGGCAGCACTTGGCGCACGACCACCGTGATGGTGCCGCTGAAGTCGTTGCTGCTTTCGGTGCTGCCCTTGCCGGCGAAGGCGTTGCTGGACGTGGCGTCGGCCGTGGCGCGCGCAAAGGCCGCCGGCTTCACACCGGGCAGCGCCGAAATACTGCCCGACAGGGTGCCGCTCTTGTCGACGGAGCTGGTGCTCTTCTGCGTCGCCGTCACCTTCTCGACGATGGACACCGTCAGCGTGTCGCCGACCAGCCGTGCGCGGTGGTCTTCGAACAGCAGGTGCTGGCTATGAATGAAACCAAAATTCCAAAAAAAATGATCAAATCAGTCATGCA
>JBBQMM010000569.1:0-2561 GCA_038328935.1 Burkholderiales bacterium | reverse complement strand
TCCACGCCAGCAGGAAGGTGACGTGCGACAAACACATGACCGGTATCAATCAGCTTGGGAAAGTGTTTGAAAAACAAGGTGAGCAGCAACACCTGGATGTGTGAGCCGTCGACGTCGGCGTCGCTCAGGATGCACACCTTGCCGTAGCGCAGACCGCTCAAGTCGGGGCTGTCGCCAGGGCCGTGCGGGTCCACGCCCATCGCCACCGCGATGTCGTGGATCTCGTTGTTGGCAAACAGGCGGTCGCGCTCCACTTCCCAGGTGTTCAGCACCTTGCCGCGCAGCGGCAGCACGGCCTGCGTTTCCTTGTTGCGGCCCATCTTGGCGCTGCCGCCGGCGCTGTCGCCTTCGACCAAAAACACTTCATTGAAGGCCAGGTCACGGCTTTCGCAGTCCGTCAACTTGCCCGGTAACACCGCCACACCGCTGCCCTTGCGCTTCTCCACCTTCTGGCTCGCGCGCTGGCGCGTCTGTGCCTGGCGAATGACGAGCTCGGCCAGCTTCTTGCCCCAGTCCACATGCTGGTTCAACCACAGCTCCAGGCCCGGTCGCACGCAGCTGCTGACCAGCCGCAGCGCGTCGCGGCTGTTCAACCGCTCCTTGATCTGACCCTGGAACTGCGGGTCCAGCACCTTGGCCGAGAGCACGAAGCTGGCGCGCGAAAACACGTCTTCGGGCATCAGCTTCACGCCCTTGGGCAGCAGCGAGTGGAGGTCGATGAAACCTTTGATGGCGCCAAACAAGCCGTCTTTCAAACCGCTTTCATGGGTGCCACCGGCTACCGGGGGGATCAGGTTGACGTAGCTTTCGCGCAGCAGATTGCCCTCGTCGGTGAAGGCCACGCACCAGCTGGCACCTTCGCCTTCGGCAAAGTTTTCGGTCTCGTTGGGACCGGCAAACTGCTCGCCTTCGAACAGCGGAATCAGCGGGTCGGCGCTCAGGCTCTGCATCAGGTAGTCGCGCAGGCCCTTGTCGTACTTCCAGGTCTGCGTCTCTTCTTCATGACGGGCGGTCTTCTCCACGGTCAGCGTCACCGTCACGCCGGGCATCAGCACCGCCTTGCTGCGCAGCAGGTGCATCAACTCGGCGCGCGGCAGATCGGCACTTTCGAAGTACTTGCCGTCGGGCCAGGCGCGCACGCTGGTGCCGTGTTTGCGTTCACCGGCGGCGGCCTTGCGCAGCACCAGGCGCTCGATCACGTCGCCGCCGCCAAAGGCCATCGCCGCGCACTGCCCTTCGCGCCACACCGTCACCGCCAGCCGCTTGGACAGCGCGTTGGTCACGCTGACCCCCACGCCGTGCAAGCCGCCGCTGAAGCTGTAGGCGCCGCCCGCGCCTTTGTCGAACTTGCCGCCGGCGTGCAGCCGCGTGAACACGATCTCCACCACCGGCACCTGCTCCTCGGGGTGCAGGCCGAATGGAATGCCGCGTCCGTCGTCGTCTACCGTGACGCTGCCGTCGGCATGCAGCGTCACGGCGATGCGGGTGCCGAAACCGGCCAGGGCCTCGTCGGCAGCGTTGTCGATCACCTCTTGCACGATGTGCAGCGGGTTGTCGGTGCGGGTGTACATGCCCGGCCGCTGCTTCACGGGCTCGAGCCCCTTGAGCACGCGGATCGAGGCCTCGGCGTAAGTCGAATTCTGTTTGACGGATGGCATGGACGGGCATTCTAGGCAGCCGACCTGCAGTGCCCGGTCGAATGCCTGGCGCAGTGCCCGGCGCAGGACGCGCTGTGGCGGGCCGCCAGGCGCTGGCCGCGAGCGGCCATCAGCGGCCATCAACGGCTTGACAGCGGCTTACCAGCGATCCACCACCGACCCCTCAGCGACCCCTCAGCGACCGTAGCGGGCCATGTTCAGACCGGCAATGTCGATCTCGGGCTGCCTCCCGCTCACCAGATCGGCAAGCACCCGCCCGGTGCCCGCCGCCATCGTCCAGCCCAGCGTGCCGTGGCCGGTGGCCAGCAGCAGGTTTTGCACGGGCGTGGTGCCGACGATGGGGGTGCCGTCGGGTGTCATCGGCCGCAGGCCGCACCAGAAGCTGGCCTTGCTGACATCGCCGCCCTTGGGGAAGAGGTCGGTGACGACGTGGTTCAGCGTGCCGCGCCTGGCCTCGCGCAGGTTCAGGCTGAAGCCGGCCAGTTCGGCCGTGCCACCGACGCGGATGCGGTCGCCCAGCCGTGTGACGGCGACCTTGTGCGTCTCGTCCATGATGGTGCTTTCGGGCGCGTACTGCGCATCCGTGATGGGCACGGTGATGCTGTAGCCCTTCACCGGGTAGACGGGAATGCGGATGCCCACGGGTTGCAGCAACTGCGCGCTGTGACTGCCCAGGGCCAGCACCACGCGGTCGGCTTTCAGCAGGCCGGCGTCGGTGTGCACGCCGGTGATGGCGCCGCCGCCCACCTGCAGGCCCTGGATGCGCGTGTCCCAGCGGAACTTCACACCCAGGGCCGCCGCCATCTCGGCCAGGCGGTTGCTGAACTTGAAGCAGTCGCCGGTCTCGTCACCCGGCAGGCGCAGCGCACCGACGAACTTCTCCTGCGTCAGCTTCAAGGCCGG
>JBBQMM010000568.1:0-2577 GCA_038328935.1 Burkholderiales bacterium | reverse complement strand
GACAGGAGCCGATCCATGCGTGATTCGTCATCGGGCCGCGATTCATTGCCGCCGGCTCCTCCTCTGCGCCTGCTCGACGCCGTGCGCCAGCAGATTCGTTACATGCACTACAGCATCCGCACCGAAGAAGCCTACGTGCATTGGGTACGGGCCTTCGTCCGCTTCCATGATCTGCGCCATCCGATGGATCTGTCCAGTGCCGACGTGCAGGCCTTCCTGACCTGGCTGGCCGCCGAACGGCAGGTCTCGGCGGCCACCCACCGTCAAGCCTTGTCCGCGCTGCTGTTTCTGTACCAGAAAGTGCTGAATCAAAACTTGCCATGGATGCAGGAGATCGGGCGGCCGCGGGCCGACAGGCGCTTGCCGGTGGTGTTGTCGCACGAAGAGGTGGGCGCCGTGCTGTCCGCTCTGGACGCGCAGCAGGCGCGGCTGCCTGGTCGCCCGCCACTGGGGTTGTTCGGGCGCCTGTTGTATGGCAGCGGCATGCGCTTGCTCGAAGGCCTGCGGCTGCGTGTGAAAGACATCGAATTTGATCGCCGGGCCCTCGTGGTGCGCGAAGGCAAAGGCTCCAAAGACCGCGTGGTGATGCTGCCCGACGCATTGGTGCAGCCGCTGCGCAGCCAACTGCGGCGGGTTCATGCGCTGTGGCAGGAAGACCGCGCTCAGGGGCTGCAGGGTGTGCAGCTGCCCAATGCTCTGGCGCGCAAGTACCCGCGGGCCGCTGAGTCATTCACCTGGCATTGGGTGTTTGCGCAGGCACTGCCGTCTGACGATCCGCGTGGCGAGGGCCGGCGCCGCCATCACATGATGGAAATCTACTTTCAGCGTGCCTTCAAGCGCGCGCTGCAAGAAGCCGGCATCGACAAACCTGCATCGCCGCACACATTGCGCCACTCTTTTGCCACCCATCTGCTGCTGTCGGGTTACGACATCAGAACCGTGCAGGAACTGCTGGGGCATGCCGACGTGAGCACCACCATGATCTACACCCACGTGTTGCGCATGGGCGGCGGTGCGGTGCGCAGCCCGCTGGACAGCCTGGGCGCAGGGTTCGGAGGCGGCCCCGGCCGAAACGGGGCTGCTGATTCGACGGCTGGCGGCGGCTCCGGCGCGCTAGAGCCAGACCCGGTCTGGGAACCCGCGTCGGCCCACGACATCGACCACAGCGCCAGGCACAGCCACAACCACAGCTCCAGCCCCGGCCACAACCACAGTCCCAGCCCCGGCCCCAGTCCCAGTCCCAGTCCCAGACCCGTTTTCCAGCTCAGGCCTGGTCTGGGCGCTGTGCCGCCGGCTTCACCGGCTTCACCGTCTTCACCGTCTGTCACCTGGCCACCCGCGCCTCCGGTGCGCAAGCACCGTGCCCGTGAGCCGCTTCCGTGCCACGCCGCCACCTCGCCCTTCCCGACTACGCCGAGCTCTGCTGCAGCAGCAACTTCAGCTTCCTGAACGGGGCTTCGCAGCCCGAGGAACTGGTTGCGCGGGCACAGGCCCTGGGCTACAGCGCGCTGGCGATCACCGACGAGTGCTCGCTGTCGGGCGTGGTGCGGGCCCATGGGCAGGCGCAGGCGCTGCAGTTCCGCGTCATCGTCGGGGCGCAGATGCGGCTGTCGCCGGCCGGGGGCACGTCGTCGCTGGCTGCGGTGGCTGCGGTTCCTGGTGATGCCCGTGCTGCAGCCGCGGCTACGGCCACGGTCGCAGCCACTGCCATTGCCACGGTCGCAGCCATTGCCACGGCCGCTGCTTCTGCGTCCGCCACGGCCACGGCCACAGCCGTACAGGGCGCGGCCCCCAAAGCCCCTGCCTCCCGCCCTGGCGTGCGCAGCCGCCGCGGCGCCGCCGCCGGTGCGGCAGGCGCTGCCGATGCCAAAACTGCTGCGCCCCCCGTCACACCACCGGCAGAGCCGCACCTGATCCTGCTGGCGCAGTCGCGCCGCGGCTACGGCACCCTGTCGCAGTGGATCACGGTGGCGCGGCGGCGCGCGCCGAAGGGCGCCTACGCGGCGCACCGGTCCGACCTCGAAGGCAAGGTGCCCACGGCGCCCACGCTGGCCGGTTTGCCCGACTGCACCGCCCTGCTGTGGGTGCATCCGGGGCAGTCGTTCGAAACCGTGTTCAACCACGCGATGTGGCTCAAGACCTGGTTCGGGTTGGAAAGGGCAGGCCTGGCCGTGGTGTTGCAGCACGGCCCGCACGACGCTTTGCTGGTGGACGTGCTGACGCGTGTGGCCACGCTCACCGGCCTGCCGCTGGTGGCCTGCGGCGGTGTGCGCATGCATCTGCGCTCGCGCAAGCCACTGCTGGATGCGCTGGTGGCCACGCGCCTGCGCTGCACCGTGGCGCAGGCCGGCCATGCGTTGCTGGGCAACGCCGAAGCGCACCTGCGTTCGCGTGTGCGTCTGGCCAGCCTGTACAAACCGGCCTGGCTGGCGGCCACGCTGGATGTGGCGGCGCGCTGCGCTTTTTCCTTGAACGAACTGCGCTACGAATACCCGCGCGAAATCGTGCCCGCAGGCCACACCGCCACCAGCTGGTTGCGGCATCTCACCGAAGCGGGCGCCCGTGAACGTTATGGCG
>JBBQMM010000567.1:0-2585 GCA_038328935.1 Burkholderiales bacterium | reverse complement strand
GCACTGCGGTATTCGCCTTGGGACGGCCCGGCGTGCTCATGCCGACGCGGGCTCCGCTTCCAGAAAGTCACAGGCCAGGTGCGCCAGCGTGCGCACACCCAGCAGCAGGCCGCTGTCATCGGCAACGAAGCGTGGCGAGTGGTTGGGCGCGGCTTTTTTGGGGTCGGCGCCGTGCGGCGTGACACCCAGAAACACGAACAGCCCCGGCACCACGCGCTGGAAGAAGCTGAAGTCTTCGCTGCCGGTCACCTTGGGCACCAGCATCAGGCCGCCCTTCGCGGGGTCGTTGCCGGCCACACGCTGCATGGTCGGCACCATGGCGGCGGTGAGCGCGGGGTCGTTGATGGTGACCGGGTAGTGCTTGTTGATGCAGACCTGGCAGCCGGCGCGGTTGCCGCGGCTGACGGCTTCGGCCAGCGTGGTGACGCGCTCATGAATCTCGTCGCGCATGACTTCGTTGAAAGTGCGGATGGTGCCGCGCATCTCCACCTTGTCAGGGATGATGTTCTCGCGCACGCCGCCCCTGATGACGCCGATGGTCACCACTGCGGGCTCTTCCGTCAGGTCGATGGTGCGGCTGACCACCGTCTGCAGGCCCAGCACCACCTGCGCTGCGGTAACGATGGGGTCCACACCCATCCAGGGCGCGGCGCCATGCGTCTGGCTGCCGTTGACGGTGATCTTCAGCGAGTCGCTGCTGGCCATGGTGGGGCCGGGCCGGTAACCCACCACGCCCACCGGCAGACGGGATGTGACGTGCAAGCCGAAGATGGCTTGCGGCACCGGCTTTTCCAAAGCGCCCTCGGCCACCATCATCCTGGCGCCGCCGTCTTCGCCTTCGGGCGGCATTTCCTCGGCCGGCTGGAAGATGAACTTCACGCTACCGCGCAACTGCGAACGCAGCCCCGCCAGCACCTGCGCCACGCCCATCAGGATGGCCACGTGGCAGTCGTGGCCGCAAGCGTGCATGACGCCCACCTCTTCGCCGTTCCACTGGCCGCGGGCCTTGCTGGGGTAGGGCACGTCCACCTCTTCGGACACCGGCAGTGCGTCCATGTCGGCGCGCAGCGCCACCACCGGGCCGGGCAATGCGCCTTTCAGCAGGCCGACCACGCCGGTGTGCGCCACGCCGGTGCGAACTTCGTCCAGGCCCAGCGCCTGCAGGTGGGCAGCAACGATGCCGGCAGTGCGGAACTCGCGGTTGCCCAGTTCGGGGTGCTGGTGCAGGTCACGCCGCCAGACCACAACCGCGGCTTCGATGGCGGCACTGGCACTGTCGATGGCCAACGCCAGGGAACTGGCGGCGACGGTGCGCGCAGGCGTACCGAGGGTGCCGGCAGCGGCGGCGGTACTGGCCGTAGCAATGGTGGCGGAAGTGGCAGCGAAACTGGTAGCGGCAGCGGCAGCGGTAGCGGCGGTGGCAGTGGTGGGCATTGGCAGTGGTCCGGTAGGCAGTTCAGTGGTGGCTCAACGACGGCCCATTGTCGGCGCCGGGCGTGGCGGGCTCGCAGCGGGTTTGTGCTCAGCCACCACTGGCAGCCGGTGCGGCTCGCGGCCCGCGTGCGCCCACGCGGTAGCGACGGCGCGCGTTGGACGGCGTGGGTCGGGCCGGCACGAGCGCAGGCACCTGGGCCGCGCTGATCACACCACCGCCCAGGCAAACCTCACCGTCGTACAACACGGCGCTCTGGCCGGGTGTGACGGCCCATTGCGGGTCTTCGAAGTCCAGCCTGACAGCAGCCGTCTGCAACGTCAGGCGACACGGCGCGTCAGCTTGCCGGTAACGCGTCTTGGCCGCCAGCGTGCCGGGCGGTGGTGGTTCGCCCGCCACCCAGCTCAGGTCTTCAGCCGACAGCCACGGCGACTGCAGCCACGGGTGGCCATGGCCCTGCACCACGTGCAGCGTGTTGTGCGCCAGGTCCTTGTGCGCCACGTACCAGGGGCTGTGCGTCCCACTGGCGCCGTGGTCGTGGCCGGCCACGCCGCCGATGCCCAGGCCCTGGCGCTGGCCCAGCGTGTAAAAACTCAGGCCCACGTGCTCCCCGCGCTGCAGGCCCTGGTCGTCCAGCATCGGGCCGGGCTCGTGGCTGAGGTAGCGGTTCAAGAACTCGCGAAAAGGCCGCTCGCCGATGAAGCAGATGCCGGTGCTGTCCTTCTTCTTCGCATTCGGCAGGCCGATCTCCAGCGCCAGCCGCCGCACCTCGGTCTTGTGCAGTTCGCCCACCGGGAACAGCGTGCGCGACAGCTGCGCCTGGTTCAGGCGGTGCAGGAAGTAACTCTGGTCCTTGGCCGGGTCCAGGCCCTTCAGCAGCTCAAAGCGCCCCCCGCGCTGGCGCACGCGGGCGTAGTGGCCGGTCGCAATCTGCTCGGCACCCAGCCACACTGCGTGGTCCAAAAAGGCCTTGAACTTGATCTCGGCGTTGCACAGCACGTCGGGGTTGGGCGTGCGGCCGGCGCTGTATTCGCGCAGGAACTCGGCGAACACGCGGTCCTTGTACTCGGCCGCGAAGTTGACGTGCTCGATCTCGATGCCGATGACATCGGCCACCGCAGCGGCGTCCACGAAGTCGATGTTGGACGAACAG
>JBBQMM010000566.1:0-2586 GCA_038328935.1 Burkholderiales bacterium | reverse complement strand
TCTGCTTGAGGTGGGCATGCGGCAACACGTCGGCCATCGCCAACTTCACCACCTCATTCAGCCCGATGGATACGCCTGGCAGCGATGGCTGGTCCGAACCGGCTTCCTCGCGCGCCAGCACCATCAACTGCTCGACCAACCGGATGGCGCGGTCTATGCCCTGGTTCAGGCGGATGATGGCGGCCTCGCGTTCGGCCGGTGCTTCATCCAGGCGGTCCCGCGGACGCAGTGCCTGTGCCTGCAGCTTGAGCGCCGTCAGCGGCGAGCGCAGTTCATGCGCTGCATCAGCGACAAAATTCTGCTGCGCCTCGAAAGCGCCTCGCACCCGGCCAAACAGCAGATTGAGCTCGTCCACCAGCGGGCGCACTTCGTCGGGCAGGCCAGTGTCGGCCAGCGGTGAAAAATCGTCAGCGGCACGGCTCGCGACCTCACGGCGCGCGCGTTCGACCGGTGCCAGCGAGCGGGTAATGACCCACCAGACGGCCAGCATCAGCAGCGGCGTCAGCAGGCCGAAGGGCAGGATCGCCTGAACTGCGAGCGAGCGCGCGCGCGCCGTGCGGGCGCCCCGGTCCTGCGCGATCTGCACGGTTTGCAGGGCAGTCTGCAGGGTGTAGACGCGGTAGAGGTTGCCGTCGGCCTCGACATCGGAAAACCCGAGCACCGCGCGCGGCGGCAGCGCCGAACGCGTGGAGCGAAACAGCTGCCTGCCGTCCGGCCCCCAGATCTGGATGTAGAGGTCGAAGTCCGGTGCCTCGCTGTCCTGCAGCAAGGGGGAGTCCAGCGGGATGCCGCTGCGCAGCGAGCGGGCGACTTGCTGCAGATGGTCGTCAAACATGGCATCGGCCTGGCGCAGCGCGCCACGGTAAGCGGTCAGGGCCTGCAGCACGGCGACCAGCAGGATAGCCACCAGCACAAACCACAGCAGTCTGGTTTTGAGGGAATGACCTCTTCTGCCTTTCACCTCGGGCGCCTGCGGTGGTGCGCTGCCCGTTCTCATTCCCTGGGCACCAGGTAGCCCAGGCCGCGCACGGTCTGGATGAGGTCGGCGCCGAGCTTTTTGCGCACGCCGTGGATATAGACCTCGACAGCGTTGCTGCTCACATCGTCTTTCCAGCTGAAGAGCTTTTCTTCCAGTTGCGCCCTGGACAACACCGCGCCAGGGCGCGCCAGCAGCGGCTCCAGCACGGCCCACTCGCGGGCCGACAGCGACACCGGCTGGCCGTGCAGGCTGGCTTCTCGGGTAGCGGGGTTCAGGCTCACGCCCTTGTGTTCAAAAGCCGGTTCTGCCCGGCCCGCGCTGCGGCGTATCAGCGCGCGTATGCGCGCCAGCAGCTCGTCGGTGTCATAGGGTTTGACCACATAGTCATCGGCGCCGGCATCCAGCCCTGCGATGCGGTCGCCCACCGCGTCACGCGCCGTGGCCACCAGCACGGGGGTGGTGTTGCGCCGGGCACGCAGTGCGCGCAACACTTCGAGGCCGTCGCGCTGGGGCAGACCCAGATCCAGCAGCACCAGGTCGTAGTCTTCGCTGCGCAGGGCCGCGTCGGCCAGCTTGCCGTCGCGCACCCAGTCCACGGCATAGTGGGCGCCGCGCAGTGCATCAAGCACGGCCTCACCGATCATGGTGTCGTCTTCGACGAGCAGTAGTCGCATTGTTCGGTCCTTGTTGAACGATGATACGGCGCGCATCGGCTGGTTTCTTACGCGGGGCTGAGGGGCCGGGGGGCGCGGTTCAGCGCGCAAGCCGTATCCTGCCGGTGATTGTGCTCTCGCAATTCACGGGCACCCCGCTGTGGTTTGCGCTGCCGAACGAGCAAGAGTGAGCGCGCTAGCGCTGCGGTGCAAAGTCCGGCAGATCGCCTTGCGCCCAGAGCCGGTCCCGGTAGGTCAGGCTCAGCGGCTGGCCGACGTTTTCCGGCTGGGCCGTGACCGTGAAGTCGAGCACTTCGCCATGGACAAATTCATAGACGCCCAGGTAGGAAATGCGCCCCGCGGCGGTTATTGGGCGCATGTTGATATCGAGCCGCTGCCCCGCTAGGTTGAGTGCCTGAACCTGCACGCGAGCGGGCACGGTTTTGTCAATGCCCGCTTCCTTTTTTAAGACGCTGACATTGACAATGCCCCGGCGCGGGTCGCGCTCAATGCCATGGGCGCGGGCGGTCTCGGCAGGCAGATTCACCGAGCTGACCGTGCTGCTGCGCAGCGTGTAGTCGCCGAGCTGGCGCGAGTGGGCTTGCGGCCACGCCAGCGCGCTGGCCAGCAGCATGCCAGTGGCTACTGCAGCGGGTTTGTATCGCATTGGAAAACTCATACCAGTTCCTTTCTTGGTAGTTGACTTCATAGGGGGCACGTCACCGCAGTCGAAGCGCTTGCTGTAGAACTCATCGAGGCCAGCCACGTTGCCGCCACGCACCACCACCGACCAGTGCGGCGACAGTTTATAGATCAGCTCGCTCTCCTCTAAAGAACGTTGGGACACTACTGATATTGCTCCTTGTGGTCGGTCGGTGCATTCGAAAATTCGGGTCCAGGCTTGCCAAGGTGGCCGGGAAACAGCCTGTCGATCCCGTCCTCCAGTTCCCTGCC
>JBBQMM010000565.1:0-2589 GCA_038328935.1 Burkholderiales bacterium | reverse complement strand
GGTGACGGCACTGGCCTCGCGCAGCAGCACCAGCGCGGCATGGCGCAGCTGGTCCAGGCAGGCGCCCACCACCTGCGGCTGGCAGCGCAGGCAATACGGGTCTTGCACGCGGTCGTCGCCTTCGGTGTGGCTGGCGCGGATGGCACTGCCCTGCAGCAGCGCGCGGTAGCAGCGCGCCACGTCGATCTGCCCTGGCTGCCCGCGCAGCGCGTGGATGCGCGGATCGAACGGCCCGTCGCTGCCGCGTGCGGCATCCACCGTCAGCGCGCCGATGACGAGTGCCGACTCCAGCACCGGCTCGAAACTGAACAACGCGTGCAGCGCCAGCGCGGTACTGGTCTGCGTGCCGTTGATGAGCGCCAGGCCTTCCTTGGCCTGCAGCTGCAGCGGCTTGATGTTCATTGCCTGCAGCACCTCGGCGGCGGGGCGATGACGCAGGCCCCCGCGGCCCGCGGGGTCGCCGCCCTGCAGCACCAGGAATTCACCCTCGCCCATCAGCGCCAGCGTCATGTGCGCCAGCGGGGCCAGGTCACCACTGGCGCCGACACTGCCCTGACTGGGCACATACGGAATCAGCCCTGCGTTGTGCACCGCCAGCAGCGTGTCGATGACCACCGGTCGCACACCGCTGTGGCCGCGCGCCAGGCTGGCGGCCTTGACAGCCAGCATCAGCCGCACGACGGCAGGCGCCAGCGGCTCGCCCACGCCCACGCTGTGGCTGCGAATGAGATTGAGCTGCAACGTGGCCAGATCGGATTCGCTGATGCGGGTGCTGGCCAGCTTGCCAAAGCCGGTGTTCACGCCATACACCGGCGCCGTGCCTTGTGCAGCACGCTGCACCACATCGGCACTGGCCTGGATGCCGGGCAAGGCCAGCGGGTCCATGACCAGCGGCTGGCCGCCGGCGTGGATGGCTTGCAGTTCTTCGAGCGTCAGCAGGCCGGGGCGTAAAAGCATGGTTTTCTTTGTCTTGCTCCCTCTCCCTTGCAGGGAGAGGGTTGGGGTGAGGGTCGATGTCGGCCAAGTGGCTGAAAAGCTTCGTCGCCGGGTGAGATTCGGGCGTAGCTGGCATTTACCCTCACCCCAGCCCTCTCCCTGGGAGGGAGAGGGGGCCGTTCAGACCATGGGCAGGTTCAAGCCCTGCTCTTTCGCGCAAGCCACGGCTTCGCTGTAGCCGGCGTCGGCGTGGCGCATCACGCCCGTGGCGGGGTCGTTCCACAGCACACGTTCGATGCGCTGGGCGGCTTCAGCGGTGCCGTCACAGACGATCACCACGCCGCTGTGCTGGCTGTAGCCCATGCCGACACCGCCACCGTGGTGCAAGCTGACCCAGGTGGCGCCGCCGGCGGTGTTGAGCAGCGCGTTCAGCAGCGGCCAGTCGCTGACGGCGTCGCTGCCGTCCTGCATGCTCTCGGTTTCGCGGTTGGGGCTCGCCACGCTGCCGCTGTCCAGATGGTCGCGGCCGATGACGATGGGCGCCTTGAGTTCGCCGCTCTTCACCATCTCGTTGAAGGCCAGGCCGGCCAGGTGACGCTCGCCCAGTCCCAGCCAGCAGATGCGCGCCGGCAGCCCTTGAAAAGCAATGCGCTCTGCGGCCATGTCCAGCCAGCGGTGCAGATGGGCGTAGTCCTTTTCGTGCTGCGGGAACAGCTCTTTGAGCTTCGCATCGGTCTTGCGGATGTCTTCGGGGTCGCCCGACAACGCCACCCAGCGGAACGGGCCCTTGCCGCGGCAGAACAGCGGTCGCACATAGGCCGGCACGAAGCCCGGGAAATCGAAGGCATTGGCCACACCCGCGTCTTTGGCCACCTGGCGGATGTTGTTGCCGTAGTCCACCGTGGGCACACCGGCGGCCTGGAAGTGGAGCATGGCCTGCACGTGCACGGCGCAGCTCTGGGCCGCGGCTGCACGCAGCGCGGCGTGTTGGCTGGGGTCGGCCTGCGCGGCGCGCCAGCGCTCCACGCTCCAGCCCGCGGGCAGGTAGCCGTTGACGAGGTCGTGCGCGCTCGTCTGGTCGGTAACGAAGTCGGGCCGGATCTGGCCGCTGCGGGCACGTCGGGCCAACTCCGGCAGCACCTCGGCCGCATTGCCGAGCAGCGCGATGCTGATGGCCTTGCCTTCGGCGGTGTAGCGCTGGATGCGCGCCAAAGCGTCGTCCAGGTCATGCGCCTGCTCGTCGACGTAGCGGCTGCGCAGGCGGAAGTCGATGCGGCTTTGCTGGCACTCGATGTTCAGGCTGCAGGCGCCGGCAAAGGTGGCCGCCAGCGGCTGCGCGCCGCCCATGCCGCCCAGGCCGGCGGTGAGAATCCAGCGGCCCCGCCAGGGATGCGCGCTGTCGCCGTAGTGCTGACGGCCGGCCTCCACGAAGGTCTCGTACGTGCCCTGCACGATGCCCTGGCTGCCGATGTAGATCCAGCTGCCCGCCGTCATCTGGCCGTACATCATCAGGCCCTTGCGGTCCAGTTCGTTGAAGTGCTCCCAGGTGGCCCACTGCGGCACCAGGTTGGAGTTGGCAATCAGCACGCGCGGTGCGCCCGCATGGGTGCGAAAGACACCCACCGGCTTGCCGGATTGCACCAGCAAGGTTTC
>JBBQMM010000564.1:0-2618 GCA_038328935.1 Burkholderiales bacterium | reverse complement strand
CTCGGGGGTGGTGGCGGCGGTGGTGGTCACGGGGGTAGTGGTCGCGGGGGTAGTGGTCGCAGGGGCGGTGGTCACGGGGTAGTGGTCACGGGGGTGGTGGTCACAGGCTGGTGGTCACGGGGGTGGTGGTCGCGGGGGTGGTGTTCATACGGCTTGTAGACCGCTCACGCCGAAGCACCCGCTGGGGCGGCCGGTGCAGCGCCGTGCCGGGGCGGCAACGCGTCGTTCAGCGTCACCGTGTGCAGGCCCGCCTGGCGCACGCGTTGCAGCAGGCCGGGCAACACCTGCAGCAGCACCGGCTGGCCACTGGCGCTGCGGCGGGCATGACCGTCGTGCAACAGCAGGATGTCACCCGCTGCCAGGCCACGCAGCAGACGCGCGGCGACGCGTCCGGGGTCGGCCTGGCGGGTGTCGAAGCCGCGCCGGGTCCAGCTCACCAGGTGCAGGCCCAGGCGGTGCAGCACCGGGTCCAGCAGCGGGTTGCGCAAGCCGGCGGGGGCACGAAAGCAATGCGGCAACACGCCGGTGACATCGGCCAGCACCGCCTGCGCGTCGCCGATCTCGCGCGCCAGCGCGGCCGGGCCCGAGAGCGAAAAGTGATGCCGATGGTGCAGGCTGTGGTTCTGCATGCTGTGGCCGGCGGCCACGATGCGCCGCGCCAGCGCCGGGTGCTCACGCACGCGCTGACCGATGCAGAAAAACGTGGCGCGTGCACCCTGGGCCGCGAGCAGGTCCAGCACCTGCGGCGTGACCGCGGGATCGGGCCCGTCGTCGATGGTGACGGCCAGGCCACCGCTGGCCCCAGCAGCCGCCGGCAGCCGCGTCACGTTCGGCCCCAGCCATGCGCTGCGCGGCCACAACCCGGCCGCCGTGAGCAGCGCATGGTTGGCCAGCACAGCGGCCAGTGCCCACGGCAGTGCGCCGGGCACCACCGCTGCCGACGCGCCGGCCGCCACGTGCAGCCCCACGCTGGCCCGCAACGCAGCAGGCCAGGGCCAGCGAGCAGGCACTACCGGACGGGCAACGGGGAGTGCTGTCATCAGGAGCATCGGTGGGTGGGTGGCATCGCAGGGTGCGAATCAAGGTGATGCGAGGCGGGTGGGTGACGCAGAAATCGAATGGCGCGAGAGCGGGCTGGCGAAAACGGCCGCGCAACGAAGCTACGGGCATGGCCGCAGTCGCTGAGCGATTCTCGTGCAGCCCCCATCAAGCGCGCCCGGCCGGGGTCAATGCCACCGGCTTCATGGGCAGAAAGGCGGCTGCCAGCACCAGCGCCAGCAACGACCCCGGCGCCACCACGCGCCCTACGGCCGACAGCGCCGGGATGCTGGAAAAGGCTATCAGCCCGAAGCCCAGCACGGTGGTCAGGTTGGCCAGCAGCAGCGACGCCAGCATGTCTTCGTCGACGTGGTCGCGCTGGCGCAGCATGTCGAAGAACAGCGCGTAGTTGGAGCCCACCGCCACCACCAGCAGCAAACCGACCAGATGCAGGATGCCCAGCGGCACCTGCAGCACGGCCAGCGCGCCCATCGTCAGCAGCACGGCCCAGACGAGCGGCAGACACACCGCCAACAGGCGCGGCAGCGAACGCAGGCTCACCGCCATCAGCAGCACCACCGCCAGCGCGCCCAGCAGGGCCTGGTCGCGCGCCTCGCCCAGGTAGCGCGCGTACAGGCGCTTGAGCTCGGCGCCGATCTCGATGACCTGCGGGCCCTGTGCCGCATCGCCGCCCTGCAGCGCGGCGCGCACCGCTGCCGTGTCGAGCTCCCGGCCAACGGCTGCCCCCAGCACCGGCTGCAGCGGCAGCAGTGCGGTCCAGCTGCCGTCGGCGCGCGGCATCAGCAGGGCTTCGGCCAACGGCGCCAGCGCCGTGCCGCGCAGCGATTCGGCGGTGATGGGCGCTCGGCTGCGGGCCGCCTGCACCTCGGCGACGAAAGGCGCCAGCCGCTCGGCGCCCAGCGGCAGGCCGGTGGTGGCCGTCGCCAACGCGGCCTGCAACGCGGCCGCATCGGGCAGGCTGGCCAGGCGGCGCTGCTGCGCCTGCAGACTGGGCAACCATCGCGTCACGGTGTCGTAGCCGCCGATCGCGCCCTGGTCGGCAAGCGCGTCGAGCCGGGCGGCCGCAGCCTCTGCCGCCTGCAGCGTGCTTTGCAGGTCGGCACCGCGCACGACCACCAGTGCACGGGCGTCGCCTGCACTCAGGTCGGCGCGCAGGCTGGCGTCCAGCGCCAGGGCCTCCTGCGACACGGGGCTGAGCGAGCTGAGTTCAGCCTCCCACAGCCCGCTGCGCTGCTGCCACAGCACGGTGGCTGCCACCAAGCCCAGCGCCAGCAGCGGCCAGCGCAAGCGGGGCAACTGGCCCAGCAGCCCGCGGCTGAAGCGACCCAGCACGGTGCGCGAACCCCCACGCCATCCCACTTGCGCTGCGCCCTGGGGCATCAGCAGCGGCATCACGTAGCGCATGAAAAGCACCGCGCTGACCAGCCCGGCCACCGAGAACACGCCCAGCTGCGCCAGCCCCGGAAAGCCAGAAAACACCAGCGCTGCAAAGCCGCACACGCTGGTCAGCAGCCCCAGCCGCACGGTGGGCCAGCCGTTGCGCAGCCAGGCCTGCCAGC
>JBBQMM010000563.1:0-2621 GCA_038328935.1 Burkholderiales bacterium | reverse complement strand
CGACAACGCACCCACCAACGACGCGCGCCACAAGGTGCCCTGGGCGGCGGCAGAAAAAGCGCTGAAGAGCATCAAGGTGGAAGTGGAGCTGGGCTTCGACCTGGCCACCGCGTTCAAAGAAGCCGAGCGCTGCCTGAACTGTGATGTGCAGACGGTGTTCAACGACAAGCTGTGCATCGAGTGCGATGCCTGCATGGACATCTGCCCCACCGACTGCATCAGCTTTGTTGACAACGGCGAAGAAGCCGACTTGCGCACGCGGCTGAAAGCGCCGGCCACCACACCCGGGCAAGACTTGTTTGTCAGCACGCCGCTGAAAACCACGCGGGTGCTGGTGAAAGACGAAGACGTGTGCCTGCACTGCGGCCTCTGTGCCGAGCGCTGCCCCACCGGGGCCTGGGACATGCAGAAGTTTTTGTTCATCACCAACAAGGCCGGGCCCACCAGCCGCGACCGCAAGAGCGCGCCCAAGCGCCAAACCGGAGCAGCTCAGGAAGCAGCCCGGAGGTCTGCGGCATGAAACGCCTGGAAGCCGTCAACGACTTCGTCGTCAAGTTCGCCAACGTCAACGGCTCGGGCTCGGCCAGCGCCAACGAACTGTTTGCCAAGGCCATCCTGCGCATGGGTGTGCCGGTGAGCCCGCGCAACATCTTCCCCAGCAACATCCAGGGCCTGCCCACCTGGTACGAAGTGCGCGTGTCCGAACAGGGCTGGCTGGGCCGCCGTGGCGGCATCGACATGATGGTGGCGATGAATCCGCAGACCTGGGCCCAGGACGTGGCCGAGATCGACAGCGGGGGCTACCTGTTCTACGACAGCACCAAGCAGCTGCCGGCCAGTTCCTTCCGCGACGACATCACCGTCATCGGCATGCCCGTCACGGCCATCTGCAATGCCACTTACGAAGACCCGCGCCAGCGCACGCTGTTCAAGAACATCATGGTGCTGGGCGCGCTGTCGGTGCTGATGGACGTCGACGCCAGGGTCATCGAAGGCCTGTTTTCCGAGCAATACAAGGGCAAGGAACGGCTGCTGGAAAGCAACGTGCGCGCGCTGCAGGCGGGCCGCAGCTTTGCGCGTGAACACCTGGCAACCACTCAACACGCTGGGCAGCACCCGGGCGTGGGCCTGAAAGTGCGCCGCGCCAACGCCGTGGGCGAGCGCATCTTCATGGAGGGCAATGCCGCCGCCGCGCTGGGCTGCGTGTACGGCGGTGCCACGGTCTGTGCGTGGTACCCCATCACGCCGAGCTCGGGCGTGGCCGAGGCCTTCATCAGCTACTGCAAGAAGCTGCGCCACGACCCCGAGACGGGCGCCGCGCGCTACGCCATCGTGCAGGCCGAAGACGAGATCGCCAGCATCGGCATGGTGGTAGGCGCGGGATGGAACGGCGCGCGCGCTTTCACCTGCACCAGCGGCCCGGGCGTGAGCCTGATGACGGAGTTCATCGGCCTGGCCTACTTCGCCGAGATCCCCGTCACCATCATCGACGTGCAACGCGGCGGCCCCAGCACCGGCATGCCCACGCGCACCCAGCAGGCCGACCTGGTGAGCAGCGCCTACGCCAGCCATGGCGACACCAAGCATGTGCTGCTGCTGCCGCAAGACCCGGGTGAGTGTTTCGAGTTCGCCGCCACGGCGCTGGACTTGGCCGACCGCCTGCAAACGCCGGTGTTCGTGATGACCGACCTCGACATCGGCATGAACCAGCGCCTGTGCGAACCCCTGCAGTGGGACGACCAGCGCAGCTTCGACCGCGGCAAGGTGATGACGGCGCAAGAGCTGGAAGCCGGCAAGGACTTCGGCCGCTACAAGGACGTGGACGGCGACGGCATACCCTGGCGCACGCTGCCCGGCACGCACGCCACCAAGGGCAGCTACTTCACACGCGGCACCACACGCAACGCCTACGCGCAGTACAGCGAGACCGGCGCCGACTACCTGTACAACGTGCAGCGCCTGTTGAGGAAGTTCGCCACCGCGGCCAACCTGGTGCCGCAGCCCGAGGTGCGCGCGGCGCAGAAAAAAACGCGCCTGGGCGTCATCTACTTCGGCAGCACGGGGGCGGCGATGGACGAAGCGCTGGTGGCGTTGGCGGCATCGGGCATTCACATCGACGCCATGCGTTTGAAGGCCTTTCCCTTCCCGGCCAGCGTGAACGACTTCATCTCGACGCACGACCATGTCTTCGTGGTGGAACAGAACCGCGACGCGCAGATGCGCGGCATGTTGATCAATGAGCTGGAAATCGACCCGGCCTGGCTGATCAAGGTGCTGCACTACGACGGCACGCCCATCACAGCGCGCTTCATCACCGAGGCCGTCACCACGCACGTGCATGCGCTGGCCGTGGCGCCGCGCCGCGAAAGGATTCGCGAGTCATGACCTTCATCGCCAAACCCCGACTGCACCACCCCACGCTGACCAGGAACAAGGTCGGCTACACGCGGCGTGACTACGAAGGCAAAGTCAGCACCCTGTGTGCCGGCTGCGGCCACGACAGCATCAGCGCGGCCATCATCCAGGCTGCGTGGGAACTGGACATCGAGCCGCACCGGGTGGCCAAGCTTTCGGGCATCGGCTGCAGCAGCAAGACGCCGGACTAGTTCCTCGGCCAGTCG
>JBBQMM010000562.1:0-2661 GCA_038328935.1 Burkholderiales bacterium | reverse complement strand
CGTGCTCGGGGATGAAAAACCGGCGCACATTGCGCACCACCATCAGGATGTGCTGGTCCACCGTGTAGACGTGGAAGAGGTCGTGCTGCATGCGCCCCACGATGCGCCTGAAGGCCCACAGATAGCGCCCCAGCACGCTGGTCTGGTTCATCAGCCGCAACGCGCGCGTCAGGCCCTGCGGCTGGCGCAGGATGTCCATGAACATCTCGCGGTTGAAACTGTCGTGCCTGAAGGCGCTGTCCATCAACGCCCGGGCGTTGTACAGCCCGCGCAGCGTGCGCGCCGAAAAGCCGGTCAGACCCGGCGTCTGCTGAAAGAGCAGGAAGGTCTCGAGGATGGCGTGCGGGTTGTCGCTGTACAGGCCGTCATGGGCCACTTCGAGCATGCCCGCGCGGTCCAGGAAGCGCGCGTTGATGGGGCGCATGGGCGCCTGCTCCGAGCCACTGATGCGCTCTTCGATGTTCAGCATCAGGATCTGGTTGAGCTGCGTCACCGCCTTGGCGGCCCAGTAGTAGTGGCGCATCAGCACCTCTGAACTGCGCGTGCCGCCGCTGGCGCGGTAGCCAAAGCTTTCAGCCACGGCGGTCTGCAGGTCGAACACCAGCCGATCTTCGCGCCGCCCTGCCACCACGTGCAGACGCGACCTGATGAGCCGCAGCGCCCCTTCCTGCTTCACCAGCTGGCGTGCTTCGAAGGGCGTGATGAGGCCCCTGGCTGCCAACTCCGACCAGGTGTGGCCCAGCCCCGCGGCGCGCGCCACCCAGATGACGACCTGCAAGTCGCGCAGGCCGCCGGGGCTTTCCTTGCAGTTGGGTTCCAGCGAATAGGGCGTGCCTTCGTACTTGACATGGCGCTGGTGCATTTCCAGCGTCTTCGCACGCAGGAAGGCCACCGGGTCCATGGCCTTGGCCAGGGCCGAGCGCATGCTCGAGAAGAGCGGGCGTGCGCCGGTGACGAGGCGGGCTTCGAGCAGCGCGGTCTGCACCGTCACGTCGCGGGAGGCTTCGGCCAGGCAGTCGGGCACCGTGCGCACCGATGAGCCGATTTCCAGGCCGGTGTCCCAGCACGCTGAAATGAAACGCTCGATGGCGCCACGCGCCTGCTCGTCAGGGTCGCCGGGCAGCAGCAACAGCACGTCGACGTCGGAATGCGGAAACAGCTCGCCCCGCCCGTAGCCGCCCACCGCCACCATGGACGCCTCGCCCGGCATCCTGGACTGCGCCCACAGTGCCACCAGCGCAGCGTCGACATGGCGCGAAAGCGCCTTGATCAAGCGCGCTGCGGCGGTGGCCGTGGGGCGTGCCTGGCGAAAACTATCGAGCAATGCGGCCTTGCCCTGCGCGAAGGCCGCGCGCGCGCCTACCGTTGCAAGGACGGGCAGGGCGATGGCTGGTAAGGCGATCACTGGCGGGGCCGCAGCGGCCAGCGCTGTGGCCGACATGGGGCCGTCAGCCGGCGGTGGCCACGGACTGCGCGACGCCGGCCGTGACCACCGGCTGCCCGTAACCGGCCGTGGCAAAGGCCGGTGGCGGCGGGCTGCCGGCGCTGACGGTCAGCACCTCGTAACCGGTGTCGGTGACCAGCACCGTGTGTTCCCACTGCGCCGACAGCGAGCGGTCTCGCGTCACGATGGTCCAGCCGTCGTAGGGGCGGTTGCCTTTGCGGTCTTCCTTGATGTCGCGCTTGCCGGCGTTGATCATCGGCTCGATGGTGAAGATCATGCCCGGCACCAGCTCTTCCAGCGTGTGGGGCCGCCCGTAGTGCAGCACCTGCGGCTCTTCGTGGAAACGTGCGCCGACGCCGTGGCCACAGAATTCGCGCACGACGCTGAAGCCGGCGTTTTCAGAGAAGGTCTGGATCGAGTGACCGATGTCGCCCAGCCGGGCGCCGGGCTTGACCTTGACGATGCCCCTCCACATCGCTTCGAAGGTGATCTGGCACAGACGCCGCGCCGCGATGCTGCCTTCACCGACCACGTACATGCGGCTGTTGTCGCCGTGCCAGCCGTTTTTGATGATGGTGACGTCGATGTTGACGATGTCGCCGTCTTTCAGTGGGCGGTCGTCGGGTATGCCGTGGCACACCACGTCGTTCAAGCTGCTGCACAGCGAGGCCGGGTAAGCCGGGTAACCCTGCGGCTGGTAGCCCAGGGTAGCGGGGATGCCGCCTTGCACCTGCACCATGTGGTCGTGGGCCAGCCGGTCCAGTTCCAGCGTGGTGACGCCGGCCCTGACGTGCGGGGTCAGCAGGTCCAGCACTTCGCTGGCCAGCCGGCCGGCCAGGCGCATGCCCGCGATGTCGGCGGCGGTTTTGATCGTTATAGCCATGGCGGTGATTATCGCCCGGCCCCTAAAATCATGGGTTCACTCCACGCCCGAGCCGGCACTGCATGAGCGCAACGCCCCTGAAACTGATGCACTTCGAGGGCGGCAGCGCGCTCTCGGCCTTTCGCGCGCAGGCGCTGCTGGCCCGTCTGCAAGCCGCCTGCCCGCGTGTCACGGGCCTGTCGGCCCGCCATGTGCACTGGGTGGCTTTCGACACGCCGCCCGACCGCGCCGCTATCGACAAGTTGCTGGCCCTGCTGAGCTATGGTGACCCGTGTACCCTGCCCACCGCGGGCGAGCGCGTGGTGGTGATGCCACGCCTGGGTACGGTGTCGCC
>JBBQMM010000561.1:0-2669 GCA_038328935.1 Burkholderiales bacterium | reverse complement strand
GCCGACACCGATCTCGTAGTCGTAGCCCACGGCCACATCGGGGTCGATGTAGTAGGTTTCACCGGGCACCACGGAAAGATCGAACACGTAGCTGCCATTGGCCGCGATCACCGGCAAGTTGACGATCGGCCCGCCGCCTTCGCGTGATGTGAAGTCGGCATAGGTGCGCGCGATGGCCTGCAAGTTGGCGTTGCTGGTGTTGGTGGTGCCGTCCCTGGTCTGGATGAGCGAGATCTCGATGCCGTAGTTCCTGCCCACGGTGAAGCCGTTACCCGCCGCGGTGAAATCGGCAGCGTCGACGGTGTAGCTGGTCTGCCCCGGCATCACGTCGCGGTTGGTGACCTGGCCGCCCAGGCCCTGGGCAATCCGGTCCTTGTCGTAGATGTTGATGCGGTAGCCGTTCACCAAGGCGCCCACGGGCGGGGTCCAGGTGAAGGTGGGGTTCAGGCTGGTGCCCGACAGGGTGATGTTGTTGACGAAGGGCGCGTACTGCGCATTGGCCGCCAGCGTGACGTTGCGCGTCGTGCTGTCGACGCCGTTGGTGAAGGTCAGCGCCCAGTCGCCCCGCAGCGTGGGGTCGTCCGCGAAGTTGCGGGCGAAGAAATTGGGGATGACGGGGCTGGGATTGAAGTTGATGACGCGTGTCGTCGTCGTGCCATTGGGAAGCAGATGGCTGCCCAGGCCGGTGGTGCCTGCACTGCCATTGGGCACCACGTTGACCGCGCCAATGCGCATGAAGTTGCCGACCGAAAACCCCAGCGAATTGGCTTTGCGGCTTTCCAGGTTGATAAAGGGCGTGCCGACCACCACGGGCGCTGCCAGCGCAGCCGATTGGCACAGCGCCAGCAGGCTGGCTGCCATGCAGGCCTTCAGGCATGGACTGAACGAGTTGGGGTGAATGAACAGCATGCTGAAACCTCCTGCCGCTTCGGCGGATGCTTCGGTGGTTGCGGACTGCAATCCCACTCCTGCCCGCGAACTGTCGCCTTCAGGGCGGTGTCTTGTAAACACCTAGGTTGATGATGCGGACAACTCCGAGCCACACAAGCGAATTGCAACGCCGCAGCTCGCCCAGGTCCGTCGAGCCCAATGATCAAGTTATTGAGGAACGAGCCCTAAGCCGCCGCCCGGTACCCGCGCGGAATCGCCGCCAGCAAGCGCTTGGTGTAGTCCTCGCGCGGTGCCGCAAGAATCTGCGCCGTGCTGGCCTGTTCCACCACCACGCCGTCTTTCATCACCAGCACCTCGTCGCTGATGAAGCGCACCACCGCCAGGTCGTGGCTGATGAAGACGTAGCTGAGGCCGAATTCGTCCTGCAGGTCTTTCAGCAGGTTCAGCACCTGCGCCTGCACCGACACGTCCAGCGCTGACACGGCTTCGTCCAGCACCAGCACCTCGGGGTTCAGCGTCAGGCAGCGTGCAATCGCCACGCGCTGGCGCTGGCCGCCTGAAAACTCGTGCGGGTACTTGCCGAAGGCGCGGCCGTCCAGGCCTACCTTTTCAAGCAGGCCGCGCGCGCGTTGTTCGCGGTCTTGCGTGCCGCTGCCGATGTTGTGGATGACCATCGGCTCCAGCAGCGTCTGGCCGATGGTGAAGCGCGGGTTCAGGCTGGCGTACGGGTTCTGAAACACGATCTGGATGCGGCGGCGCATCACCTGGCGCTCTTGCGCGCTGATCTTCAGCAGGTTCTTGCCGTCGAAGATCACCTCGCCGGCCTCAGGCCCGCGGTTGGGTTCGTGCAGGCGCAGCAGCGCCAGGCCCATCGTCGTCTTGCCCGATCCCGACTCGCCCACCACGCCCAGCGTGTGGCCCTTGCGCAGCTGAAAGTTGACGTTCTGCACGGCCTTGAATTCGCGCCTGCCAAAGACGCCCTTCTTTAGCCAGAAGCTCTTGGCCAGCGAGCGCACTTCCAGCACCACCGGGGCGTTGGGGTCCTTGGTCTTGACCTGTTCTTGAGACTCGCGGCCGGCGATGTGGTCGTCGATCACCAACAAGCGCGCCGGGTTGCCTTCCAGGCTGGGCCGGCAGGCCAGCAGCGCCTTGGTGTAGTCGTCCTGCGGCCGCTCGAAGATCTCGGCCACGGCGCCCTGCTCGCGGATGATGCCGTTGCGCATCACCACCACGCGGTCGGCAATCTCGCCCACCAGCCCCAGGTCGTGGCTGATGAAGAGCACGCTCATGTTGCGCTCGCGCTTCAGCCTGGCCAGCAGTTCAAGTATCTGGCGCTGGATGGTCACGTCCAGCGCCGTGGTGGGCTCGTCGGCAATCAGCAGTTTCGGTTCGCAGGCCAGCGCCATCGCGATCATCACGCGCTGCTGCTGGCCGCCCGACATCTCGTGCGGGTAGCTCGCCAGGCGCCGCCTGGGCTCGGGGATGCCCACTTCATGCAGCAGTTCTTCGGCGCGCTTCATCGCTGCGGCCCGGCCCAGGCCCAGGTGTTTGCTCAGCGGTTCACACAACTGTTTGGCGACGCTGAACACGGGGTTCAACGAGCTCATCGGGTCTTGAAACACGCAGGCGATGTCTTTGCCGCGCATGGCCTGCAGCTCGGGCATGGTGGCGCGCAGCAGGTCCTTGCCCTGCCACAGTATCCGGCCGCTGCGCTGCGCGTTGTCGGGCAGCAGGTTCAGCACGCTCATGGCGGTGACGCTCTTGCCCGAGCCGCTCTC